>CAZQPD010000140.1:0-6404 GCA_964595235.1 uncultured Polaribacter sp. | reverse complement strand
TGTATATTCCATTTTTCTATTTTGGGTCTGTTGAAAATCACAGAAGTGCCTGAATTTTTTAGCTTGTAGGGCAGAGCGTTAAGAAAATGTCCGGTGGACATTTCTAACGGGTGAGCCAGCCTGCCGCGCGGGCGGAAAAACTTTACCAAATATAAAAGATTTCTCCCTCCGCTACCGCTCCGTATCGAAATGACAGGGGCCTGTCAATCCGCAGAACGACACAAGGAGTGCGCTGTCATTCCGAAGAAAGTGACGAGGAACGAGGAACGGTGAGGAATCTTTATCATTTATATTCTTTGTAATAATAGCAAAAGAGTTCTCACTCCGCTACCGCTCCGTATCGAAATGACAGCACGCCCCAACTATCAACTCATAACTCAAAACTATCAACTCAACTCGTGTTTGAGAGTTTTTCAGCAGACCCTATTTTTCCCCGTGTTCATATATCCTGTTGTACAGGTCGATAAACCGTTCTTTTATCTGTTTGCGTTTCATTTTCATGGTAGGCGTGAGTAGCCCGTTGTCTATGGACCATACCACCGGGGTCAAGGCGAATTTTTTGACTTTTTCCCATTTGGCGAAGCCTTCGTTATAGCGGTCTATTTCCTCTTGAATACGCTCGATAACCCGCGGATGCTTCACCATTTCGTCAAAGCTTTTGCCTATTTCGATTTGATGGCGTTTTGCCCATTCTTGCAGGAAGTTGAAATCAGGTTGAACCAGTGCGGCAGGCATTTTCTCGCCTTCTCCTACCACCATGATTTGTTCGATGAACCGGGATTTTTTCATTTCGTTTTCCAGTAGGGCGGGGGAGACGTATTTACCGCCGGAAGTCTTGAATATTTCTTTCTTTCGTCCGGTGATTTTCAAGAACCCGTCGGCATCGAGTTCCCCTTTGTCGCCGGTATGGAACCAACCGTCTTTGATTACCTCGGCAGTACGTTCGGGGTCTTTGTAGTAGCCTTTCATCACATTGGGACCTTTGACGAGGATTTCGCCGTCCTCCGCTATTTTTACTTCCACATTATCTATCAAGGGACCTACGGTACCTATCTTGAATTGGCGGTCTTTCATCATGTTTACCGATATCACGGGTGAAGTTTCGGTAAGTCCGTATCCTTCCATGATGGGAATGCCTGCTGCGGTAAATACCCTCGCCAGACGGGGCTGCAGGGCAGCACTTCCCGATACGATGGTTTCCAGCTCGCCGCCCAGTGCTTCCTTCCATTTGCTGAAAATGAGCTTGCGCGCCAAGGCGAGTTGTTTTTCATACCACCAGCCGTTAGCGCCGTAGGGTTCGTATTTCAATCCCAAATTGACCGCCCAGAAGAACAATGCCTTTTTGACACCTGTCAGTTCGGCACCTTTGGCCATGATGCTGTCGAAAATTTTCTCGAGTAGTCTCGGTACGGCACTCATCAGGTTGGGTTTTACCTCTTTGATATTGTCGCCTATCTTGTCTATACTTTCGGCAAAATAGATACTCACTCCGGCATACATGTACAGGTAATGTAGCATCCTTTCGAAAATATGACAGACCGGTAGAAAGCTCAACGCCTTTGACTTACCGTGTTTGATAGGAAGGCGGGGCAGGGAATCGATGACGTTGGACACTATGTTATTATGCGTAAGCATGACGCCTTTCGGTAGTCCCGTGGTTCCGGAAGTATATATCAATGTAGCCAAATCATCCGGCTTTACGGCTTCTTTGCGCGCTTCCACTTCGTCTTGATTCGAATCGTCCGCACCGAGTTCTAATAACTCCTTCCAATGCTTGGCTCCCTCCACCTTGTCGAAGGTATATACACTGGTCAGCAAGGGTGCTTCGGGGCGGGCTTCTTCTACTTTGCGGTATAATTCTTCATCCGAAACGAAACACAAAGAAGTCTCCGCATGGTTGAATATATAGGCATATTCCCTCGGAGTGATGGTCGGATAAATTGGTACATTCTGTGCGCCCACCTGCAAGATGGCTATATCCATAATATTCCATTCTGTACGGTTCGTCGTAGAAATGACGGCAATCTTGTCATTGGGTTTTACGCCCAGTCGTAACAAAGCCCTGGATACGGCATTCACCTTATCGATGAACTCCCCGGTGGACAATGCTTCCCAACGTCCGTCCACCTTCATGACAAAGGCTTTTTCCAAATTAAACTTTTCTTTTTGAATATAAGGAAAATCAAACAATTTTGTAGGTGTCATTGACATAACTTATCGATTTTATAATGTTCGCCGCAATATACGAAAATATTCGTAAAACTTGATACCGTATGGATACAATCGCCCGGTTCGGGCATAGCCAAGGGCGAAATAGTACGGAATGCCGCCGGATCTGCCCATATTAGCTCCATTTATTGATAATATGCTACATTTGTTATTCGAAATATCCCGTAAGAAATGAAAAAAACATTGATTATCCTTTTATTATTGTTGACTACCGGCTCGTTTGCGCAAAATTTATACCCCGGACTTCACGACCAGAGCGAGGGTATTACGGAGGGATACGGCGCATGGGGACCGTACGAATACAGCAGAGAGGAAACGGTTTCCGTGGATGACAAGGGTGCTGTCACGGTATATCTCCCGCAAATGCCCGTACAAGAACGCCCTGCCGTTATTTTTATCAACGGTTGGGGACAGGAGTACACCAGCTATGATAAATTCCTGAAATATATCGTTTCGCTGGGCTATCCCGTTATCGATATATACAATACCGACCCCGGTGATATCGTACAGAGTTATCAGAATTCGTTGGATATGATCCAACAAGCCGTAGCGGATTATGCGGGATGGATCGATACGGATAAAATTGCCCTGATGGGGCATTCCTACGGCGGAGGTGCTACCATTTGGCTGGGAAGCCGGTTGTTCGACCCTGCCGGATTGAATTGGGGAACACAAGGGCGGTTTATCATGATGTTTGCCCCCTGGTTGAGTTTTCTGGTGGAAGATACGGATTTACAAAATTACCCCGGAGGGGTAAAACTACTGATGTTGCAGAGCTATGACGACTTTTATTCGACCGGAACCAGTATGTACAATACGGACCCGAGGGCATTGCGTGCTGTTTACCAACTGATAAACATTCCTGATACGGACAAGGATTTCGTCAACATATACTCCGATGACGACCCCGGTCACACCTTTGTTTACAACGGCGAAGAATATACCTACTTGGCGAATCACTACTTGTGCTATACGGGTGTGTACGGAGGTGACGGACACTTCCAGACATACGACCGTATGGATGTCTATGCCATGAACCGCTTGGCACACGCCATGGCGGATTATGTATTCGAGGGGAACCAGGAAGCTGCGAATGTGGCATTGGGCAACGGTTCGCCGGAACAGACAGCCATGGATATATTACCCGTGTTGGAGGTCACCGATTACTATGTTACCACCCGTCCCGAGGAGGTATTTGCGTACAAATGTTCCGAAAACCAGCCGGGAACATGGGGGAGTCCCGATATTTGGAAGTTGCAAAACTATTGTACGGACGCCGATGGTGACGGGCATATCGACAATCTCACCGGTATCCCCGGCTCTACCGGAGAACAATTGCTTATATTTCCTAATCCCGCAGGCGGTATTTTGCAAATTTCGACAGGTATGGAACTGTCCGGTACGGTGAAAATCCGCATTTCGGACACAGCGGGAAAAGTATTGGTAAGTGATACGTTCCTTTCGAACGGCGGTAATTTCATTTTATCCTTGGAAAATCTGAAAGCCGGCGTATATTTCGTCAGTCTGCAATATGAAGGCGGCATGCTAAACCGCAAGTTTGTCAAGCGCTGATTAGTTTTACCCGTTCCGGGAAATGTAAACCCGCCTTCCGGGTAAACAAATTTTCCGTATTTTCGCAGCCACAAAATCAAAAATACCATGACTACCAACAGAACTTTTACCATGATAAAGCCCGATGCCGTTGAGAAAGGATATACCGGTGCTATATTAGAAAAGATCACCGCAGCCGGATTCCGCATCGTGGCGATGAAAATGACCCAAATGACCCGGCGCGATGCCGAGCAATTCTATGCCGTTCACAAAGAGCGTCCTTTTTTCGGTGAATTGGTGGAATTCATGACCCGCGGACCCATCGTTGCCGCTATTTTGGAGAAAGAAAATGCCGTGGAGGATTTCCGTGCATTAATCGGTGCTACCAATCCGGAAGAAGCAGCCGAAGGTACCATAAGAAAACTGTATGCCACTTCCGTAGGTGAAAACGCCGTACACGGTTCCGACAGCGATGAAAATGCCGCTATCGAATCCGCTTTCCATTTCTCCGGAAGGGAAATGTTCTGATTTAGGGAAGGGGAATCTTTTCACCGTCATTCCGGACGAGCGAGGTACGAGCGAAGCATGTCCCGAAGTATTTTGGGAAGGAATCTTTACAAATTATATAAAGATTTCTCACATTCGTTCGAAATGACACGGCTCCCCAACTATCAACTCATAACTCACAACTATCAACTACAAAAGATTTCTCCCTCCGGTCGAAATGACACAAACCCCTAACTATCAACTAAAAACTAAACACTATCAACTACAAAAGATTTCTCACTCCGCTGACGCTCCGTATCGAAATGACACGGCTCCCCAACTATCAACTCATAACTCACAACTATCAGCTAATAGAGCTTTTCCGGGTTTGATTGTTTTTTAGCAGGTAACGGGTATCAGTCCCACTGTCCTTTATCACATCCGTAGCACACGGGTCATCACTTCCGCTTTTTTACATACTTCATTCCATTCGGAATGGGGGTTGCTGTCTGCGGTAATTCCTCCGCCGGCATATACATCCGCATACCCGGAATTCCATTTCATACAGCGAAGGTTTACGTATAATTCCGTGGTGCCCTGCATATGCCATTCACCGAGGAATCCGGTATAAAATTCCCTGGGGAATCTCTCGTTTTCCACGATAAAATCGAATGCCTTATCTGCCGGGGTCCCGCATACCGCGGGTGTTGGGTGCAAGTTTTGTAGTATTTCCCACACCGCCGTGCCTTTTTTCAGTGTTCCTGTGACGGGGGTTTGCAGGTGCCACAGGTGTCCTGCCCTGATATTTTCCGCTTCCGCGAAATGCAATTTCACGGTATATGATGACAGGACCTCCCGGATATGTTGTACCACCCAATCGTGTTCCCGGTATTCCTTACCGGACCATACGGGTGTCGTCCCGGTAGCCGTTCCGGCCAATGCCACGGTACGGAAGTGATTGCCGGAAGTTTGCAGCAACAATTCCGGTGAAGCGCCCATCCATATTCCCTTGCCGGGGATAGAGAATATATAGGCAAATGCTTGTGGATACCGGTGGCATAAGCCCTCAAATGCCGTGCTGTAGTCTATGTTTGGAACCGGCAACCGGAACCGGTGTGCCAATACCAATTTCCGCACTTTGTTTTCACGAATATATGAGATGCCTTTTCCGACCAATTCGATATGTCCTTCGCCGTTGTTTTCCATACAGGGAGAAACGGTATTGTCCGGGTCTTGAAGTGCAGCTGTTTCTTGTTTATACCTCCGGTATGATTGCTTATCGTAGGGGAAAAAAAATCCGTCTCCACCTTTGACGAACGGCATGATGAGGAAGCCTTCGCCGTCCGGCATACTCCCGGCAGGTACAGGGAAGCCCGACAAAAAGCAATGCACAACAGACCTGCCGGGTTTCCGGTAGCAAACGAAAGCGGCATTTCGCCGGATGGCGTTTTCAATTATATCCGTCATTTCGGCAAAATCATATTGGTAATCCGGCAAACCGAAACGAGTTGTCCGTTTTCATCTTTTACTTCGACATTCCATACATGAGTCGTCCTGCCCGGATGAACCAAATCCGCACGGGCGGTGACTATGCCTTCTTTGATGCTTTTTATGTGATTTACAGATAGCGATACCCCCAATATCCGGTAGGACTCCGGTGAGACAAGTAAGGCGGAGGCAGCACTGCCTACACTTTCGGCGAGGGCTATTGTAGCGCCGCCGTGAAGCAACCCCATCGGTTGGTGCACCCGTGGGCTAACAGGCATCTCGGCGACCAAATAGTCCGCGCCCACATCGGTAAAACGGATATGTAATGTTTCCAGCAAAGTATCCGGGATAAGGGCGTTGAAACGTTCGAGAAGGTTTTTTTTGTCCATCGTGGGATGAATTTGCCGTAAAAGTACGAATTTATTGATAATACCTGCCGTTATATGTAGGGTGACGGCAAAGCCGAATGCGAAAAATATCGTATCTTGGTCATGAAAATGATACGGATTTTATACCGTTTTTTTATTATCAGCCGGCGAAAATGAGGTATTTAGGGTCTGCTGAAAATCACAGAAGTGCCTGAATTTTTTAGCTTGTAGGGCAGAGCGTTAAGAAAATGCCCGGTGGGCATTTTTAGCGAATGAGCCAGC
>CAZQPD010000139.1:0-3625 GCA_964595235.1 uncultured Polaribacter sp. | reverse complement strand
TCCCCACTTGAATAATGGAAATATGAAACAGATTACCGGCTTCCAGACCCACTTCCCACAAGCCTTGGCGTAAGTCATAAGCCCCGGAACTCCCGTCCCGGACGAGACCGTACCCCGCACGGACGGAAAAACCCAACGTGGGACGGAAACGCTCACTGAAATGTATGTCTGTAAAACTGTGGCGTAACTGTGCACTCAATATCGAACGGTTGTAAAACTCCCCGTCATAGACTGTCTCGAATACCATGCCGTTGGTGGGGATTATCTTTTCGTACCACAGCATGTCATTTTCCGGATTACCGCCGTTTATACCCGCCCACATCCACCTGGGTGTGGCGGACGAACAATATGAATGCCCCAGTCTGACGGATAAAAGACGCTTGGGATACCATTCGGTTTGCCAATCGATACGGCTCTGTATCCGGTAGAAAGACGTGTGCGTATTACTTCCGGCGGGGGAGTAATACCCTGCGGATATTCCGAAAGCCGGGAACCCCTTTTCTATCTCCTTGCGCCCCTCGTTATCAATATAGAATTTCGAAAAAGGTCGGAACTGCGTTAGTATTTTTACCTCGTGATATTCCTCATGGATATCGCTGATCCCCAAATGCGGCATTTCCCCGTCATAACGGGTACGGTGATACCATGCAGACAACTCCCATTTCGGGTATGGCAATGCACTTACGCCAATACCTGCCATTTGGTACCCGGTGAAATATCTTTTTGCATAATTGCCCACCGCATATTCCAAAGATTCTTCCGGATAGAAAAAAGGGGTGTCCATCCCGGCAGGAAAAATATCCTTCCGGTATAGCAAACGGGCAAAAACCTGATGCCTGTGTTCGAGTTTGTACCGGAAACCCAATTTGTATTTGAATGCCTTATCCTTCATGCCGTAACCCAAACGCCCGGATAATCCTGCCCTGCCGGAAAATTGTTCGTTGGTGCCAATATCCGCATTGAGCCGGATGCCTTCGTAGCCGTTGTAAACCAGCATTTCGGGAAAATACCAGTCAATTTTCCCCAAAGGAATTTTTCCGTAGGCTATTTTTTTGATTTTATGTATGTTATCGTCCAGATTTTCTTTTTCCCCCACGGAGTCTAAATAAGAATAAGTTGCCTGTGCCCTGCGGGAAAATACGCTATCGCGAAATGATAACCAAAATGTTTCGTCCCTGTTCGCCGCATCCGGGTCGATTTCCAAATCATACCGGCTTTTGTCCCCGGACGGGTTGAAATGGATATTTGAAAAATGCGTAAGTACCTCGGCGTAGATGTGTTCCAATGCATTAGAGCGTCTTGAATGCCTGATACTGTCCCCTTCTCGTTTCTGACTGATGCTTATCATTCCGTCAATGCTCATCCCGGGTTTTTGTTTGTTCTTTCTGATGAGGGTTCTGCTCATTTCAGGGAACCAAACATCGTATTCCGGGATATAGCGGAGGGAGAATTCCGTGTTCATCACAAAGTTTTGATCAGTATTCAGCGTCATATATGCAATGGCTTTACTCTCCGTATCGATATACAAATTCCCGGATATAAGAGGTTCTTTCGTGTTCCTGTAAGCGATATTAATGACAGGTCTGCCCTGGTAATTCAAGCTGTCTTCTATCCGGTACCGGTATTGACGGAGGGATATTTCCGACAGGGGACCCGTGTATTCTTTCAACAGGAAACGGTACCGGTCATCATAGATATAGTACGACTTCATCTGGAAAGCTATCATTTCATAGAGGGGATTTTTCAGTCCGGCTATTTTGTGTGCGGAAACATAGTGTTTTTCCTGTCCGTGATACCGGGTTATTTCTTCTACGTTTTCCATCAGAAAGAGTTCCTTGTCTTTGAGATAAGCTTTCATCTTGTAAGCTGATGAATCTATTTTTTTGAACGCACCGTGGACAAATATCGAGTCGGGTTCTTCGCGTATGGAGTCACGCGGGGCGGTGATTACAAACCGGTAGTATTTGGTAAACCGGTAGCGGGGAAGTTTTTTTCGATAATCGTTTTCGTCTTTCAGACGAATGACCTCCCGCATCCATTTGAGAGCGTGATTGTTGCGTTTGCCTGATAATATTACGGCATCGAGTTCCAGGGTTTCGGGATGCATCTCTACCGGATAATACGTTTTCCCTTCCGTTAGCTCCAATTGCTGTGTTTGGTATCCGATATAAGAAATGGTAATTTGTCCGGTTTCCCGTGGTAAAATCATCTCGAATGTCCCGTCTGTATCCGATACCGTACCGAGATGTTCGCCGTATTGTACATTGGCGAATGCCAGCGGCTCGCCGGTTGTGGCATCCGAAATTTTTCCCCGGATGACATGCTGGCTGTAAACTGGAGGCAAGAGGAGAAAAAGGGCGGCGATGAAGGATATCCGTATATCCATTACCAATCTAAAACCCGCTGCTCAAATTCGGGCATGCCCCCAACCTGCTGAATTTCTCTTTGCATAAAAAGTTGAATCCCAGAGTAAACTGGTGAAAACCGCCGTCGTCGAAAATGATATCGTTTTGCTGATGGGTATATGTATATGCGAGTACCAGGTTCCGGTAATTAATACCGAAAAGCGGTGTGAAATAGTTCGGCGCCTCGTAGGGACCGGCATCGAAACCCCGGCGGTATGAAATACCTGCCCATAGCCTTCCGTTATCGAACGGGATATATGTGATTAGATTCATATCGAGAAATTTCTCCTCCGTTGCTTCTATATATTGCGCCATAATGGAGGGTTCGAACTGAACACTCTCATTTCCTGAAAAGAAATATCCGAAACTCGCCAAATACCGCCTTAAATTTAGGCTTTCGAACTGGTCGTTATAAAGATTCCGTGCTGAAAGTACCAAATTCTTTGCCGTCAGATAAGACCAAAATCCCCCGTAATGATATGCCATCCCCGCATCGGCATTGAAGTAAAACCTGCTGTTGATTTGTTGGGTGATGACAGGATCTTCGAGCAGAAAAGCGCTTTCATCCAATGTGTTCCTGACACCCATGGCGGAAATACCGAATGAGAGCTGGTTGGTTTCATACGGGTCGAATACAATATGATAAGCATAAGTAAGTTGTGCCCCGACTTGTGAATGATAACCGTTTTTGTCGTTGAATGCGACCAAGCCTATTCCCATATTGTCCCCGATACGGGTATGCGCGCTCAATGTTTGCAATTGAGGAGCATCATTATTATTCAGCCATTGCATCCTGCCGGTAATTCTGATTTTCCCACAATCACCGACTCCGGCACCTGCCGGATGGATTAGATACACATTGTCCGATAGATAGTCGGCATATACCGGTAAAGTTTCTTGTGCAAAGGCTTTTCCGTATATCAGAACAGTTATGAATAAGGCTGTTTTTATTATTGTTTTCATGTGATGATTATTTTCTGATTTATTTTTTTTTACAGATATGATTGTTTTATTTTGTCATTCATATTCTTAATTCTTACCTTCTTATCAGGCTGAAGTGGCCTTTTTTGATTCTTCCGTCGGTGAGTTCAACGGTAAACCAGTAGTCTGCCGACGGCATTTCTTTTCCGTTGAATGTTCCGTCCCATCCGGGTCCTTGCTGGTCGATTTCGGCGAGGAGTTTTCCATAGCGGTCGAATATCCGGATTTCTGCCCCCGGT
>CAZQPD010000138.1:0-2917 GCA_964595235.1 uncultured Polaribacter sp. | reverse complement strand
GCATCGGGGGATATTTTTATTGAAGGAATCGATAATGCCGGTTTTACCCTCATGGATTCCGCGGGGAGTGTGATAATGAAAGGAATAACTTCAGGAAGTATTGATATTTCTGCATTGGAACCAGGCGTCTATGTGTTGCAGATAGAAGATTATTTGTCGAAAAAAATTATTGTTACCCGGTGAGTGAATTTCGAAAAACAGCTCTTATTACCGGAGCCACTTCGGGGATAGGTAAAGCGACTGCTGAATTATTGGTGCAAAATGGTTTTGACATCATCGTCACCGGACGAAGAAAAAAGCGCTTGCTTTCTCTATGTGACCAACTTGGCAAAGGCGTTCGATGCCTTCCTTTGACTTTTGACGTTAGAAACAGGGAAGAAACCGAAGGTATTCTTACCTCATTACCTCCGGAATGGAAAAGAATTGATTTACTTATTAACAATGCAGGATTGGCTGCCGGATATGAGCCGTTGCACGAAAATATTCCCGGTGATTGGGAACGTATGATAGATACGAATATTAAGGGGTTGTTATATGTCACCCGGATAGTAGTACAAGGGATGATTGAGAGAAAATCAGGACAAATAATAAACGTAAGTTCCATGGCAGGCAAAGAAGTTTACGGCAAAGGGTCTGTATATTGTGCCACCAAACATGCCGTGGAAGCCCTGACCAAAGGGATGCGTATTGATTTTAATCCCTACGGGATTAAGGTGGGAAGTGTATCCCCGGGTGCCGTGGAAACGGAATTTTCCATCGTGCGGTTGAAAGATGAAAAAGCCAATGAAAAGGTTTATGCGGGATATACGCCATTGACACCGGAAGACATTGCCGAAGCCATTTTGTTTATGGCTACCCGCCCCGCTCATGTCAATATTGCCGATATATTGATTTTACCCACGGCACAAGCTTCGGCCGGGACATATAATAAACAAACGAATGTAGGATAAATGCTGTGTATGGGTTTTTATTATTTTTACACTTGTAATACAAGCATATTGTCATGATTACATTGGATATTCTTATCGCCGTTTTCTTGCTTTTCGGATTGATACGGGGTATTTTCAAGGGTTTGTTTGTCGAAATAGCTTCGACGGTGGCTTTGATAGCCGGTATTTACGGGGCATATTTGTTCTCCGGAACCGTGGCGGGATATTTGAAAACGAGGATAAATTGGGATGAAAATACCATAAAAATTACGGCTTTCGCCATCACATTCGCCATTATTGTATTGGTGATTTCCCTGTCGGGGAAATTATTGACCAAAATAGCGGGTGCGGTACATTTGGGTTGGGTCAACAAAATTGCCGGCGGGGCTTTCGGGCTGTTGAAAAAAGCCTTGATTTTGAGTGCGCTCTTTTTGGTATTGGAAAAGTTCGATACGGTATTTCCCGTTATCGGGGCAAAACAAAAAGAACAATCCGTATTATACCTGCCCGTCAAGAATATTTTGCCTGAATTTTTTCCGGGTTTTTCCGGTTTTATAAAGCAGACCGGAGTTGATGAAATCAAGGATAAATTACCCGGAGTTCCTTCCGGTCAGCCGGAACAGGGCAATGAAGGGGAGGAATAATCCCTATTGGTGGAGTATTCTGAATTCCGTCCTCCGGTTCACCAGATACTCTTCTTCGGTACATTTTACTCCGTCCACACAACGGTTCAAAGGCATGGTTTCACCGTATCCGCGGCCTGTGATTCTATCGGGGTCCACTCCATTGGCAATCAGATAGCCTACAACTTCCTGTGAACGTTTTTCGGATAGTACCATATTGTAGTCGAAAGGTCCCCGGCTGTCGGTATGTGAGCCCGCTTCAATAATCATTTCGGGATTTTTTATCATCAATACGACAATTTTATCCAGTTCCTTGCGGGCTTCTTTGGTGAGATAGTATTCATCCAATTCGAAATAGATGTTTTTTAGCTCCACCTTGTTCCCCGATATCTTGGGAGTTTCCACTTTGCTGTATTCCGGGTAGGCTCTGATAAACGATTGGAAGTCCACTATGTTCTCTTCGAGTTCTTTTTGTTTCTTTTGATATTCGGAAAGACGTAAAGGACCATCTTCGTCACCGGTTTCTTTCTCCTCTTTGACGATGTCTATTTTTTCACCTTTGTGTTTCTTCCGGTATTCGGACAAGCTCATGGGTTCTTCTTCCTCCGTTTCGTTTCCGGTGGTTGTTTCCGCAACGGCAGGCTCGGGCTCGGGTTCGGGCTCGGGTTTGACCTCCGGAGTGAGTTTCAGTTCCACCAGCCCTTCGTATTCCCCGGTATTGATTGTGAATTTGACCAAGTCGTCAATTTCGGCTTTATAACAAATCAGTGTGTATTTGGTGTCGCATTCCATATTGATGAATTCGAAAGTACCATCTTTTCCGGACTTGGTAGATTCGATGTTTTCCCCTTCGAAATACACGTCGATGTTAGCTCCCTCTACGGGTTTGTTAATCAATCCGTTAGTGATGATTCCGCGTATGTGGTAAGCACAACGGTTGGGATTGGAGTAGTCGGGACCCGAAACTTTTTCCTCTTTTCCGGTATCTCCGGCGGTTTGTTCCTGCTTGGCGAGTTCTTGTTGTTTACGCAATGCTTCGGCTCGTGCTTTGGCTTCGGCTATACGTTGTTCCCTTTCCTGTTCGAGCTGTGCTCTTTTGTCTTGGATATCTTTGTCTCCGGGTTGGCGGTAAACGTCGTCGTCTTGTTCTGCTTGTTGTTTGGCACGGGCGATTTCCTGCTCGCGTTCTTGCCGTGCTTTTTCGGCTTTGGCGGTTTGTTCCTGTTTGGCGAGTTCTTGTTGTTTACGCAATGCTTCGGCTCGTGCTTTGGCTTCGGCTATACGTTGTTCCCTTTCCCGTTCGAGTTGCGCTCTTTTGTCTTGGATGTCTTTGTCTCCGGGTTGGCGGTAAACGTCGTCGTCTTG
>CAZQPD010000137.1:0-9455 GCA_964595235.1 uncultured Polaribacter sp. | reverse complement strand
TTCGCCGGAAGGCTTATTGCTTACCAACCACCACTGCGGATACGGCGCTATCCAGAACCACTCCACGGTAGAACACAATTACCTCCGGGACGGCTTTTGGGCAAAGAGTTTTGACGATGAATTACCCAACCCGGACATGACGGTTACTTTCTACAAGAAAATACAAGATGTAACGGAACAAATACTGAAAGGTACGGAAGGTACCGGCGATAAGGAAACGGAAAAAATCATCGAACGGAATACCGCCAGCCTGCTGAAAGACGTAAACAAAGAACCCTGGCAAGATGCCGAAATCGTCCCTTTCAGCAAAGGAAACGAGTACTATCTAATCATCAGCGAAACCTACCGCGATATCCGGCTGGTAGGTGCTCCGCCCTCCTCCGTCGGAAAATTCGGTGCCGATACGGACAATTGGATGTGGCCCCGGCATTCGGGCGACTTTTCACTATTCCGCATTTATGCCGACAAGAACAACCGCCCCGCCGCATACAGCCCCGGCAACGTCCCCTATCGCCCCGTCAAATACCTGCCCGTTTCCACCCGCGGGGTGAAAGAAGGAGATTTTACCCTGGTATTCGGATTCCCCGGCAGAACCGACGAATACCTCCCCTCCATTGCATTGGAACAAATCATCCACAAACTCAACCCCGAAAAAATCGCCCTGCGTGAAGCATCCCTCGCCATCATGGACAAATACATGCGAAAAGACCCGGCCATCAAAATCCAATATGCCTCGAAATATGCCGGAATAGCCAATTATTGGAAAAAATGGATAGGAGAAATGCAAGGCATGATACGTACTAACGCCGTGGACAAAAAACGCGCCTTGGAAAAAGAATTTTTACAACGCGCCCGGCAACGGGGAATGACCGCTTATGAAAATTTGTTCGACGAGTTCGCCACCCTGTACGAACCCTACGGGGAAATAGCACAAAAACGGGATTATTGGATAGAAGTCATATACAGGAATATCGACCTTATGAACCTGACTTACAAGCTATACCGTCTGGAAAATACCTACACGGAAGGAGGTGTGGAAGCTTTCGAAAAGTCCCTTCAATCGCTTCAAAAGAGTCTCCCGCAATTCTATGAACGTACGAATATGGAAATAGACCGGGAAATATTCGCAAAACTCATGTACATGTACGATGCCCGGTACCCGGAAACCCGGATGAACGAACAAGCCCGCAAAATGTACTGGGAAAAGAAATCAAAAGAAATATATGACAAAAGCGGGTTGACCTCCCTCGATGGCATACGGAAAATCCTCGAAGGAACCCCGGAGCAAATCATCAAAAAACTCAATACCGACCCGGCTTATATCACCGGGAAAGAGAAAACCGCCGGATTTTTCGACCGGATCATACCGGAGTACCGCCGCCTATCGGCGAAATTGGAGAAATTACAAAAGAAATATATCAAAGGCTTGCGTGAACTCATGCCGGAAATGCGCATATTCCCCGATGCCAACAGCACCCTCCGCGTCACTTACGGACAAGTAAAAGGCTATGAACCCCGCGATGGAATGGAATACCTGCCCGTATCCTACCTGCAAGGCGTAATGGAAAAATACATTCCCGGTGATTATGAATTCGATGTCAGCCCCCGCTTGATAGAACTGTACGAAAACAAAGATTACGGATCCTACGGCGAAAACGGAAAAATGCCGGTCAATTTCATTGGAACCAACCATACCACCGGAGGCAATTCGGGAAGCCCCGTCATAGATGCACATGGCAACCTGATAGGCTTGAACTTCGACCGGGTGTGGGAAGGTACGATGAGCGACTACTACTACGACCCTGCCATTTGCCGCAATATCATGGTGGATATCCGCTATATCCTCTTTATCATCGACAAATATGCCGGTGCCACCCGTCTTATCGACGAAATGGAAATCATCCGCTCCTTGCATTAATACCAATGACTTACGTCAAATGCCATTTTGACAGATGTTATTTTTGGCAATACTTTTGCGTATGAAATTGCAAAACAAAATATAAATAACCGGAAAACGACATGAGCAACAAGGAAAACAAAAAAGAAAACAAAAAGAATAAAACCAAACAGACCAAAAAACAAGAAAAGGTAAAGAACTCACAGGGAAAGAAAATCAAAGAGTTACAAGAACAACTCGAACAGGAAAAAGAGCGGTACTTGCGGTTGTTCGCCGAATTCGAAAATTACAAAAAACGCACCTCGAAAGAACGCATCGAGTTGTTCAAGACCGCCGGACGCGAACTGATGACCGAATTACTCCCGGTCATCGATGATTTCGAAAGGGGATTGAGTGAAATCCAGCGCGAAGGTGATGACGCCTTGTACAAAGGTATGGAACTCATTTATCAAAAATTCATGCACATCCTCAAGCAGCAAGGCTTATCCGTGATAGAAACCCCTGCAGGAGAAGTTTTCGATGCCGACATACACCAAGCGGTAACCCAAATTCCTGCACCTGAACCCGGAATGTCAGGAAAAATCATCGATACGGTGGAAAAAGGCTATAAGCTAGGAGACATCATCATCAGATACCCCAAAGTGGTGGTTGGAAAATAACCGGATAGCAAAGAAAAAGCAGCCTACATGAAA
The DNA here is from genome assembly GCA_964595235.1 of uncultured Polaribacter sp. Taxonomy (GTDB): domain Bacteria; phylum Bacteroidota; class Bacteroidia; order Flavobacteriales; family Flavobacteriaceae; genus CAZQPD01. The sequence goes on along the minus strand of CAZQPD010000137.1, from coordinate 6,866 downwards.
AAAGATTATTACGAAATACTCGAAGTCTCCCGGACGGCGACCAAGGTGGAAATCAAACGCGCTTACCGCAAGAAAGCGCTCCAATACCACCCCGACAAGAATCCCGGTGACAAACACGCCGAAGAAATGTTCAAACTCGCTGCCGAGGCTTATGAGGTATTGAGCGATGACGAAAAACGCGCAAGGTATGACCGCTACGGTCACGCCGCATTCGAAAATGCCGGTGCAGGAGGATTCAACGGCGGTATGGATATCGAAGATATATTCAGGCATTTCGGCGATATTTTCGGCGGACACTTCGGCGGGTTCGGAAGTTTCGGCGGTAGCACCTCCAGACAAGTCAAAGTGAAAGGAGGCACCCTGCGCATCCGCCTGTCACTGACACTGGAAGAGATAGCCACCGGAGTAAAAAAGAAAGTCAAAGTGAAGAGAAAAGTCAAAGCTCCGGGAACCACGTACAGAACCTGCTCCACCTGTCGCGGACACGGACAAGTCAGCCAAGTGAAATCCACCATTTTCGGCAGGATGCAGACAGTCAACACCTGCCCTACATGCAGGGGTACCGGACAAGTGATAGACCACAAACCCGCAGGAAGCGACGCATACGGATTGATAGTAAAAGAGGAACTGGTGGAAATCGATATCCCACCCGGCGTAACCGATGGCGTCCAACTAAAAGTAAGCGGCAAAGGCAACGAAGCACCCGGACAAAACGGCATCAACGGGGACCTGCTCGTCATTATCCAGGAGAAAGAACACGAACTATTCACCCGGGAAGGAAAAAACATACATTACCAACTCTACATCAGCATACCCGAAGCCGTACTCGGAACCGAAAAACAAATCCAAACACTACAAGGCAAAGTAAAAATCAAAATAGAAGCCGGAACACAATCGGGCAAAGTATTCCGCCTGCGAGGCAAAGGAATCCCTTCCTTGGAAGGATATGAAAACGGCGATATGCTCATCCATGTGAACGTCTGGGTCCCAAAACGTCTGACACCCGAACAAAAAGACTTTTTCCAATCCATGATGGACCATGACAACTTTACCCCCGAACCGGATAGCCATGACAAATCCTTCTTTGAACGCATCAAAGAGATATTCTCTTAAATGTTAAACTTTTCTTAAAAACATTTTTTTTATCCACCACTGTATCGATTAAAAAAAGTTTTTGTATATTTGCAACATCGCTGTGTATTCAGCGTTACTTTTTCTTTTTCATAGCAATTTTCCCACTCATTCACTTGAGTGGGTTTTTTTATTGAACAATAAGCCTGGTCATTACCAAACAGAGTCTGTTATTCCCATGAAAAATCGTACTTTTGTTCCACGATAATAACAACTAAAAACACATCTATCATGTCCAATGCATTTTATAAAGTTCCCATGCCCGCCAATGAACCCGTAAGGGCATACAAACCGGGTAGCGAAGAGCATACCCGCCTGATAAATACCTATAAGAAAATGTACGGTGAGTTCATGGAAGTTCCGTGCTACATCGGTAGTGAAGAAATATACACCGGTGACACGGTGGACATCCATCCGCCGCACGACATTAAGCACACGGTAGGAAAGTTCCACCAAGCAAGCAAAGAACACATAGAAAAAGCCGTACACACGGCATTGGAAGCCCGTAAGAAATGGGCGGCAACCCCGTGGGAAGAGCGCGCTGCCATTTTTCTGAAAGCGGCAGAACTGCTCGCAGGACCTTTCCGGGACAAAATGAACGCCGCCACCATGATAGGACAATCGAAAAACGTATTCCAAGCCGAAATCGATTCAGCCTGTGAGCTCATCGACTTCTTCCGTTTCAATGTGGCGTACATGACCGAAATCTATCAAAATCAACCGGAATCCGCTCCCGGTATCTGGAACCGTATGGAGTACCGTCCGCTCGAAGGTTTCGTCTATGCCATTACCCCGTTCAACTTCACTTCTATCGCCGCCAACCTACCCGCCTCCCCTGCACTGATGGGGAACGTAGTAATATGGAAACCCGCCAAGACCCAAATGTATTCGGCTAATATCATCATGCAATTGTTCAAAGAAGCCGGATTGCCCGACGGGGTAATCAATATGGTAACCGGACGCTCCTCCATGATTACGGAAGTCGTCATGAAGCATCCCGAATTTGCCGGAGTACATTTCACAGGATCCACACAAGTGTTTAAAAGTTTCTGGAAATTGATAGGTAACAATATGAACACCTATAAATATTATCCGCGTATTGTGGGAGAGACCGGAGGTAAAGATTTCGTATGGGCACATCCGAGCGCCGACCCGCAGGAGGTAGTCACGGCATTGTCACGGGGCGCCTTCGAATACCAAGGGCAAAAATGCTCCGCAGCTTCCCGCGCATACATACCAGCTTCGCTGTGGGAAGAGGTCCGTAGCGGATTAGAACGCGATATCAATTCCATGAAAATGGGAGATCCGGGCGATACTTCCAACTTCATCAATGCCGTCATCGACCGCGCTTCCTATGAAAATCTGACCGGATTCATCGAAAGGGCAAAGAAAGATAAGGAAGCAGAAGTCATCATAGGCGGTGAATACAGCGATGAAGTGGGGTATTTCATACGGCCTACCGTCATCCTTACCACCGACCCACATTATATCACCATGGAAGAAGAATTGTTCGGTCCCATACTGACCGTATATGTATATCAAGACGACGAATGGAAGGAAATATTGGAGACTTTGGACGATACGAGTCCTTATGCCCTGACGGGCGCCATTTTCGGCAAAGACCGGTATGCCCTCGAATATGCGGCAAAAAGACTGGTCAATGCCGCCGGCAATTTCTACATCAACGACAAACCCACCGGTGCCGTAGTCGGGCAGCAACCCTTCGGAGGTGCCCGGGGTTCCGGAACGAACGACAAAGCCGGTTCGGTATGGAACCTGCTTCGCTGGGTCAACACCCGTACCATCAAAGAAACCTTCTTACCGCCTACCGATTACCGCTATCCTTTTTTGGGTGAAAAATAAAGGTTTATAACCGCCACTGCAATGCCATGCCTTCCTCCCGGCATGGCATTGTTCTTGCTGGAAAAACATAAAAGCATCCCACCATGAAAAAATTCCTGTTTGCACTTTGGTTCATTACCGGCATTATATGGAAATCCCTTGCCGGATTCATCTTGATACCAATGGACGCCGAAGTACAAAAAGAACACCTGAAAGCCTACGGGATAACCTATTGGTCTCTTACACAAGGGCATAAAGTCAAATGGTTATTGAACTACCGCGGCGGCTCTTTCCTGCTGGAAGACTTCGAAGGTTTGCGCAAAGAGTGCCAAATTCGCGGCGTCACCTATGAAGCCATATCCGATGCCAAAGCCGTGGAAATTCTAACCTTGATCAGCAGTCCTTCTCAAAATATGGAAGCCGTACTACTGGAAAAAGCACCGAAAATAGCAGTATATTCCCCCAAGGACAAAATGCCCTGGGACGATGCCGTCACCCTGGTGCTCAACTATGCCGAAATACCCTACGATGTGGTATATGACGAAGAAGTGCTGTCGGACAAACTGCTTCTATACGACTGGCTACACCTTCACCATGAGGATTTTACCGGTCAATACGGACGCTTCTACCGCTCATACCATTCGGCACCATGGTATATCAAGAGGAAAAAAGAAGCCGAGCAATTGGCTCATAAATTGGGATACGGCAAGGTGTCGCAAGAGAAATTGGCAGTAGTAAAAAAAATACGGGAATACGTCATCGGAGGCGGTTTTATGTTCGCCATGTGTTCCGCCACCGATACTTTCGACATCGCCTTATCAGCCGACGGTGTGGATATCTGCGAGAGCATGTTCGACGGAGATCCGAGCGATCCGGATTATCAGAGCAAACTCGATTTCAGCAAGACTTTCGCATTCACGGATTTCGTGTTGGAACGCGACCCTATGGTCTATGAATTTTCGTCGATAGACATGACGCGCAAACGTAAAATAAAACGTACCCAAGACTATTTCAGCCTGATGAATTTTTCTGCCAAATGGGATCCCGTTCCGGCTATGCTCTGTCAAAACCATACCATGTTGATAAAGGGTTTTATGGGGCAAACGACAGCCTTCGACCCGCATACCGTCAAGCCGGACGTATTGGTAATGGGTAAGAACAACCTCAATGGCGAAGCCAGGTATATTCACGGAATTCAGGGAAAAGGCATGTGGACGTTCTACGGCGGGCACGACCCCGAAGATTACAGCCACCATATCGGAGACCCGAAAACGGAATTGGAACTCCACCCCAATTCACCGGGATACCGGTTGATACTGAACAATGTATTGTTCCCGGCTGCCAAAAAGAAAAAAATGAAAACCTGATATGATACGCCGGAAAAAATTATTTTGAAATGGATTTCAGCGAATTATAATCGAGATAATAAATGAATTTGACCGACAGGTTGTTCACAAAATGATTATCCCACATCTGCCTCATATTGGTAAAATAATCAATATTGTCGGTGTTTCTAACTTTTATTAAATTCCGGTATAAAGCCACCAATTGGCTCCCCGGGGCGAATTCCCAAGAGTAACTAAAATCGAGGTTCCAATAATTGGCATTTATCGTATAAGTGTCGTTCCAAGAAAGTTCTGATAATGAGCCGTCGTCCATTAGTTCATAATATTTATCGAACATTAATTTCGTCCAATTATGTCGAAACACAAGTGACAAAGAAGATTTGATACCCGGATAATAATTGAATTTCAACGAGTTCACTATATTATTAATATCCCTATTACCGAATATCACCATATTTTCTTGAGAATCATTCATGAAATATCCTATATCCCGGTTGATATACAAGAATGAGAAATCGTAGTTCAACTGAACGCGGTTGCTGAATCTAAAACGTGGGCTTACCGACAGATTATGAAATGCATATCCGTCATTTTCAAACAAATGCACTCCTTCCATCACCCTAATATCGACAGCTGCTCTTTTCCGGTAATCAGTCGAAATCCAGGCATTCACAAATTGCGGCTGTGGGCGGGTATAAACTTCTTTTAGTCCCCGTGGTTCATAATAATCATTTTGGTGCCCGAAATGCGACTCCAAACCTCCGCCGAAACTCAAAAACTTTTTGGTAGTGGCAAAAAATTGTGTACCTATACCATTGTCAGCATAGGAATAAGGAGAAAAACGGTATTCGAGATAAGCGTAATTTCTCCATTTGAATTGAATCAAATTTTCCAACGAAGAAAAAATCCTGTAAGAATGGAAAATTTCATAATTAACGAAATTGTTGTAATCCATAATACCCAAATCGTTTTTGTCATAATCTGTGTCCATCAATTCCAGTTTCAAACCGAAACGGTGTGACCCGGTAGCTTCTTTGAAAGAAATATTTCCATTCCAACCGGTTTTCCATTGATAAGCATCGCCACCTCCTCTGCTGTGGATGTTGCTCATACTGATATCCGACTTCAGAATATACTTTTTGTTAGGTGTTCTGTACTTATACAACAAAGAACTTACATTGGCATCTCCGTAATCCTTTCCTCTGATGACATTTGTAGTGACAAAACTGATATAAGAAGCCCTCGGCAAACTCTGGTCGAGTACCAAGACGGAATAATTAGTCATTGGATTCGTGAGGATTTCCCGTTCCTCATTACTTTCTGTATTAAGAATGGTAGCATAGGTATTCTCCGTCAACGCATTGAACACCCCTATCCCAAGTCCGCCATTAGTCCTCCCGGTGAGTTTGATAGCGTTATACATACGGTTTCTTTCGGGATTATCAACTACTATTTCATTTTCGTCCAACATGTACTCCACTTCATCGTACAACAAGGGGGTACCCCCGATTCTACGGGAATAGAACAAATCACCTTTTGAAAACAACTCCATACCTTCGGTAAAAAAAGCTCTCTTTTCCTCGTATTGGTGTTCGAATGGTCCCCAATTCAATATCTCCTCGTCGAAAGCCGTCTGACTGAAATCAGGAATCAAAGTGGCATCCAATGTAAAGCTATCCGTGATGCCGTATTTGAGGTCCATTCCTCCTGTCTTATCAAAACTCAATTCCCCGTCATAATATTCCAGGCTTGCCAATGCATAAGGGTAAAAGCTGAGGCGTACCGGGGGCTTGATTCCACGAATACCTTTGAGAATGCCCGAATATTCGGAGTTTTTCCCGTTTTTTCTGTCGATGAAATTCCAGACGTATTTTTCTTTGGTGTTCTGTCTGAAACGCATAAAATTAACCCCCCATTCCTGGACTTCCGTACCGGGAAACCGCAATGCGGAATAGGGAATTTTCATCTCCACATACCAAGCGTTCTCATCGAAGAAGACAGCGCTTTGCCATACGGAATTCCATGTTTTATCCACATCGTCGTTGATGATTTTGGCATCCACCTGAACGCCGCTGCTCAGAACTACGAAAAAAACATCATTCCGCGCGTCGTTGAACGGGTTCAAGGTCAATTTGAAATAATCCGCCTGTGCATAATTGTCCCTTGTAGAGAATTGCCGCGGAATATCCTCCGGATGCGGATCTTTCATCATAGCGGCTACATAAACCGCCTCGTTGTCATACAACATCCTGACCTTGGTAGCGTACTTATCCGGCTCCTTTTTTCCCAAATCAGGGGAATACATGACAAAATCCGTTGCCACCGGAGCCTGTTGCCACACATCCTCATCTATTTTTCCGTCTATCTTTGGTTGTTTGGAAGTAAGCGGAATTTTATAAACCTTTTTATTTTCTTGGGGATAAATGCTTTGCGATAAAAAGAATATTGTTATCAGCAAAATATAATTGAGGTAATTCATCATAATACAATGCACTATATTATTATTGCAAAAATATAAAAAATTTTAAAAAAAATCAAAACCATAAT
>CAZQPD010000136.1:0-10600 GCA_964595235.1 uncultured Polaribacter sp. | reverse complement strand
TTTGATATTATTGAGTAATTCATTTTCTTTTACGTGTTTGAGAGTTTTTCAGCAGATCCTAGTTAAAAATGATACAGTATCCACTCCATCGGCATATTCCCATAATGCGGGGCGTTGTGATTTTCCAAAAGCGACATCCCGTAGCCAACCGCCGGCGTGGGATACCACACATTGTATCTGTTCACCGTCTGATTGTATCCGGGTTTTCAGTGTAGCCGGCGAGTGATAGTACTCATAATGTAACACGGCGACGGGCGATGCATATGCCGGGTCTTCTTTCATCAACAGGAAGCCGTTCTCCACCAGCGGAATGCGGTTCATCAGATAGAGGGTTTTGTGGTAGATGTAGTTGTTATAATACTTGTTGTGATGCATTATTTCCCGGTAGGGATACCATATTTCAAACAAACGGTCCAAATCATAGCCGGCAGGCACATACACTTTTGATACACTGCGGCATCCCATTCCGAAATACCTGAACACATCCTCGCCTATTCCGCTCAATTCCTCTTGGGTTTCTTCACCTGTTATGACCGCTACCGCATTTCTGTTCTTACGGATAATGTGGGGGACATGTGAGAAATAGTATTCGAAATACCGGGCGGTGTTGTCACTGCCTGTGGCTATCACGGCGTCGTACCGGTTCAATTTAGATACAAACCGGATTTTGGGTTTGAGTCCGGGTGCCAGGCAAGTCAAAATATCAGCGATAGCCGGTAATAAAAACCGGTCGTCTGCGGACAATTTGACTTGTGCGATATGGCCGGACACCAGTGTGGAAATAATATCGTGCATGCCTACCAACGGGATGTTTCCGGCTGCTATTATTCCGGTTACCAAGGGGTTAGCAGAGGGCTCCGGATACCGGGACAGCCAGGATTCGATATTTTGACGGGTAAGTGTTTCCCCCCATGTATGCAGGGCGAAAAGGATGTTGTCACGGGTAAACCAGGGGTTGTACAACGACGCTTTTTCTACCGCTTGGTCGAGTGACGAGCGGAACTGTCCGGGGCAGGGACTTCCCGGGGAACCGTCACGTTGGTACCGGCGGAGTATTTCGCCCAAATCCTGTAATATCTGTATATAATCGTTGTGTTTCACTGCGCAAAAGTAAGATAAAAAAAACGGGGAAAAAAGTTTTTCCCCGTTCCGCCGTAAAGGGATGGTATCCCTTTATTCTTGAGATTCTTCTCCGGTCGTTCCGGCATTTTCCGCCGGTGTTTCCGCCTGTGGCTGTTGTGTATTTGCGGCAGTTTCCGCAGCAGGAGCGGTATCTGCTTTTGATTTTTTCCGGCGTCCCCTCCGGGTGGATTTTTTCTTTTTGGCGTTGGGGTTGTAAGTATCGTTGTAGTCCACGAACTCTATCAATGCCATTTCGGCGGCATCGCCGGAACGTTTACCTACTTTGATGATGCGCAGGTATCCGCCGGGACGGTCGGCTATTTTCTGTGAGATGTTTTTGAACAATTCGGTCACTGCATACTTATTGCGCAGGTACTTGAATACGGTACGGCGGCTGTGCGTAGTATCGTTTTTAGCCTTGGTGATAAGTGGTTCGAGGAAAACCCGAAGGGCTTTGGCTTTTGCCAAAGTGGTAAAGATGCGTTTATGTTCTATGAGCGAGACGCTCATATTTGCCAGCATGGATTTTCTATGGGCGGCTTTTCTTCCGAGATGATTGAATTTCTTTCCGTGTCTCATTTCAAGTAAATCTTAATAATTATAACATTAGTCAAAACAATAGTTCCGGCTTGGATTAATCTTTTTCGAGTCCGTACTTGGTGATATCCATACCGAAGGTCAGTTTTTTGCTTTCCACCAATTCGGAGAGTTCGTTCAGAGATTTCTTACCGAAATTGCGGAATTTCATCAAGTCGCTTTTGTTGTATGATACGAGGTCGCCCAGGGTTTCCACTTCGGCGGCTTTCAAGCAGTTGAGTGCCCGGACGGAGAGTTGCATATCCACCAGTTTGGTTTTGAGCAATTGTCTCATATGGAGGACTTCCTCGTCGTATTCTTCTTCTTGTGGTACCATTTCCGCATCCAAAGTGATACGTTCGTCGGAGAACAGGACAAAGTGTTGGATGAGGATTTTGGAGGCTTCGGTCAGTGCATTTTGAGGGTGGATGGAGCCGTCGGTTGTGATTTCGAAAATGAGTTTTTCGTAGTCGGTTTTTTGTTCCACCCTGAAATTTTCCACGTCATAGCGTACCCGTTTTATGGGTGTAAAGATGGAATCTACAAAGATGGTTCCCAGAGGTGCATCTGGTTTTTTATTTTCTTCGGCAGGCACAAAACCGCGTCCTTTGTCGATGGTGAATTCGAAATGGAGTTTCACTTTTTTATCCATATTACAAATCACCAAATCGGGATTGAGAACCTGGAATCCGGAAATGAAGGGTTGCAGGTCTCCGGCGGTCAATACTTCCTTGTTGGAAATAACGACGGTTACGCTTTCGTGATTTTGGTCTTCTATTTGTTGTTTGAACCTGATTTGTTTCAGGTTGAGGATAATTTCGGTAAGGTCTTCCACCACGCCATCGATAGTGGAAAATTCGTGTTCTATCCCTTCTACGCGCAGGGAGGTAATGGCGAAGCCTTCGAGTGAGGACAGAAGTACTCTGCGCAGGGCATTACCAATAGTAAGTCCGAAACCGGGTTCGAGGGGTTTAAACTCGAACTTTCCGTGGGTTTCGGTAGCTTCTAATTTGGTAACTTTATCGGGTTTTTGAAAACTTAATACGGCCATATCGGTTTGTGGTTTCTTATTTCTTTAAGGATTATTTGGAATACAATTCGACGATATATTGTTCGTTGATGTTCTCGGGGATTTGTTCTCTTTCGGGCAATTTCACGAAAGTACCTTCCATTGTCTCTTCGTTGAATGTCATCCATTCGTAAGTGGTTTTGTGGTTGACCAACGAATTTTTGATTGCGGAGAGGGATTTGGATTTTTCCCGTACTCCTACCGTATCGCCGGGTTTGAGGCTGTAAGAAGGAATATTGACGATATTTCCGTTTACCGTGATATGCCGGTGGGATACCAGTTGGCGTGCAGCCCTACGGCTGGGGGCGATTCCCATACGATAGACCACATTATCCAGTCGTGCTTCGCACAATTGGAGTAAGATTTCACCGGTTACACCGCTGCGCCGTGATGCTTCTTTGAACAAATTCCGGAACTGTCGTTCGAGGATGCCGTACGTATATTTGGCTTTTTGTTTTTCTTGCAATTGTATGGCGTACTCTGATTTTTTCGAACGGCGTTTGTTCTTTCCGTGTTGTCCCGGGGGATATTTTTTATTTTCAAAACTTTTGTCGGGACCGAAAATGGGGTCTCCGAATTTCCGTGCTATTTTTGTTTTGGGTCCTCTGTATCTAGCCATCTTTTTTTGTTTTTTGGTGTAAAAACGATTATGAATTAAGGCTTATCCTTCGATAATCATTGGTGTTTTTACGGTTATACATATATTTTGTTATACTCTTCGTCGTTTGGGTGGGCGGCAACCGTTGTGGGGTATGGGAGTTACGTCGATAATTTCGGTAATGAGAATACCGGAATTATGAACTGCCCTCATGGCGGATTCACGTCCGTTGCCGGGTCCTTTGACATAGGCTTTTACTTTGCGCAACCCCAATTCATAGGCTACTTTGGCACAGTCTTCTGCGGCTACTTGAGCTGCATAAGGGGTGTTTTTTTTAGAGCCTTTGAACCCCATTTTTCCGGCTGACGACCATGAGATGACATCTCCGCGTTTGTTCGTCAGGGAGATGATAATGTTGTTGAAAGAAGCGTGGATATGCAGTTCTCCCACAGGTTCCACCACGACTTTTCTTTTCTTTGTAGTTGTTTTTTTAGCCATATTCTGTCAGATTATTTTCTCGCTATTTTCTTGTTAGCTACGGTTTTACGTTTTCCTTTACGGGTACGTGAATTGTTCTTTGTCTTTTGTCCCCTCAACGGCAATCCGATACGGTGACGGATACCCCGGTAGCTTCCGATGTCCATCAGGCGTTTTATGTTCAGCCGGATTTCGGAACGCAGTTCCCCTTCGATGGTGTATTTCCCTACTTCCTCGCGGATGCGGGCTATTTCGTCATCTTGCCAGTCTTGAACTTTTTTGTTCTCATCGACTTTGGCGTTGGCTAATATTTCTTTTGCCCTGCTTCGTCCGATGCCGAAAATATAGGTCAGGGCGATAGCGCCTCTTTTGTTCTTTGGAATGTCAATACCTGCTATTCGTGCCATATCTTAACCTTGTCTTTGTTTGTTACGCGGATTTTTTTTGTTGATCACATAGAGTCTTCCCTTACGGCGTACGATGATGTCGTCCGGGGAACGTTTTTTTAATGATGCTCGTACTTTCATGATAGTATTTCTTTTAGTATCTGTATGTTATTCTGGCTTTGGTCAAATCATAGGGGCTCATTTCCAGTTTTACTTTGTCTCCGGGCAACAACCGGATGTAGTGCATGCGCATTTTTCCGGAAATATGTGCCGTCACGATATGACCGTTTTCTAGTTCTACCCTGAACATGGCATTGGATAATGCCTCGGTGATGGTTCCGTCAACTTCTATGGGTGGTTGTTTTGCCATATTCTGTTTTTGTTATTTTACTCTTCTGCCGGTCGATGCTTTCATAAGTCCTTCATAATGGTGTTGCAGCAGATATGCGTTTATCTGCTGGATGGTGTCTATCGCTACGCCTACCAGGATTATCAAGGAGGTTCCTCCGTAGAACAATGCCCAATTCTGTTGGATATTGAAAAGGGCAACAAAAGCCGGCAATACGGCGATTAACGCCAGGAACAACGAACCGGGGAAAGTGATTCTCGAGAGGATAATATCGAGATATTCTGCGGTATCACGACCGGGTTTGACGCCGGGAATAAAACCGTTTTGTCTTTTCAAGTCGTCCGCCATTTTATTGGTAGGAATGGTAATGGCGGTATAAAAGAAGCTGAAAATAATGATGAGGACGGCAAAAAGTACATTGTACCAGAAGCCGAACATGTTCTGGAATTGCGCTCCGATAGCGCTGATGGTTTCGTTGCCTGATTGTGCCATAAGCCCGGGTACGAACATCAGAGCTTGGGCAAAGATGATGGGCATTACTCCTGCCGAATTGAGTCGTAAGGGCAGGTAATCCCGTACACTTCCTACGCTTTTGATGGCTCCGGCTACGGTTCTACGTGCGTACTGAACGGTCACCCGGCGTACGGCGGTAACCAGATATACGGTGATGAGAACGACCAGGAACCAGGCTACGATTTCGAGCAATATCATAATGAGGGCTCCGTTACCCGCTTCGAGTTTGGAGGTAAATTCCTGCAGGAATGAACCCGGCAGACGTGCCATGATACCTATCATAATGAGCAAAGAGATACCGTTACCTATCCCTTTGTCGGTAATTTTTTCTCCCAACCACATGGCAAATATGGAACCTGCCATGAGCAGGATAGTGGCGGGGATAAAGAATGCGGGACCGTTTATGATTATGGCATCCCGGATACCGAGGCTACCGAGGCTGGAAATATAAGCCGGTCCCTGTATGAGGGTTATCAATATGGTAAGCCAACGCGTAATTTGGGTTTTCTTGTTTTGACCGCTTTGCCCGTCTTTGTCCAATTTTTGCAGGTAAGGAACGGCTATTCCCATCAGCTGAACGACGATGGATGCGGAGATATAGGGCATGACACCCAGCGCCATAATGGAAGCCCTGGAGAAAGCGCCTCCGGTAAAAGCATTAATGATTCCCAGCAAACCGCCTTGGTTGGTAGAAGCGGTCAGTTTCGAAGGGTCGATACCGGGTAATGATACCTGTGCCATAAACCGGTACACGGCCATTAAGGCTATGGTAAAGAGGAGCTTGTTTCTCAATTCCTCAATCTTCCAAATATTTCGTATGACGGATATTATTTTTTTCATCTGATTATGATAATTCTACTGCGGTTCCACCTGCTTTTTCGATAGCTTCTTTGGCTGATGCGGAAAACTTGTGTGCTTCCACTTCGAGTTTGGCTTTGAGTTCTCCTCTTCCTAATATTTTTACCAGGTCCCGTTTGCGTACCACACCCAATTCCACCAGCATTTCCCGGTTCACTTTGTCTTTTATTTTGCCGTCATCGACCAATTTTTGCAATACGTCCAGGTTTACCCCTTGATATTCTTTACGGTTGATATTTTTGAATCCGAATTTGGGAACGCGGCGTTGGAGGGGCATTTGACCACCTTCGAAACCGAATTTTCTGGAATAACCCGATCTCGATTTGGCGCCTTTATGTCCACGTGTGGCGGTTCCTCCTTTGCCGGAGCCTTGCCCACGTCCTACTCGCTTGCTTTTATGTACGGATCCTTTTGCAGGTTTTAAATTGTGTAATTCCATTTCTCAAATATTATAATTCTTTTACACTTACCAAATGTTTTACTTTTTCTACCATTCCGAGAATTTCGGGTGTGGCGTTGTGAATCACTTCGTGATTGATTTTCTTGAGTCCCAGTGCGGCGAGGTTTTTCTTTTGGTTCGCCGGCCTTTTGATGGAACTCCTGATTTGTTTTATGACGATTTTCTTACTCATTTCTCGTATGGAATTAGCCGTTAAACACTTTATCGAGTGAGATACCCCGTTCGTAGGCTATCATTTCGGGGCTTCTCAATTTCAACAGGGCATCGAAGGTAGCTTTTACCACATTGTGTGGGTTGGACGAACCTTGCGATTTCGACAGTACATTGTGTACCCCCACCGATTCCAATACGGCACGGACAGCGCCTCCGGCTATTACTCCGGTACCGTCTGATGCGGGCTTGAGCAGTACTTTGGCTCCTCCGTACTTGCCGACCTGTTCGTGGGGCAAGGTATTATTTATTATCGGAATACGAACCAGGTTTTTCTTGGCGTTCTCTATGGCTTTGGCAATAGCCGTGGATACATCTTTGGATTTTCCCAAACCGTATCCTACTATGCTTTTACCGTCTCCTACCACTACTATGGCGGAAAAACCGAAAGCACGTCCCCCTTTGGTTACTTTGGTAACCCTTTGAACGCCTATCAAGCGGTCTTGTAGTTCCAGACCTCCCGGTTTTACCCGTTCTACGTTACTGTACTTTTGAAACATCTTGTTATATTTTTTTCAGTATTCCTAAAATTTATTAAAATTCCAATCCCGCTTCACGTGCTCCGTCTGCCAGAGCTTTCACCCTGCCGTGATACAGATAGCCGTTCCTGTCGAAAGCGACTTTTTTGATACCTGCTTTTAACGCCTTTTCGCCGAGGGCTTTACCTACGGCTGCGGATATTTCTATCTTGGTACCTTTGGCATCAATGTCTTTATCGCGCGACGATGCGGCTACCAGTGTTTTTCCGGCTTCGTCATCGATGATTTGAGCGTATATTTCTTTGTTGCTTCTGAATACACTCAACCGGGGACGTCCGGGGGTACCGTGTACCACCTTACGTATCCTTCTTTTTATTTTTAGTCTTCTTTCAGTCTTACTTATTCCCATGACTTCGAATGTTATTATGCTGTTTTACCTTCTTTTCTGCGTAATACTTCTCCTACGAATTTCACTCCTTTGCCTTTGTAGGGTTCGGGCTTGCGGAAAGACCGTATTTTTGCTGCCACTTGTCCTACCAATTGTTTGTCGTAAGAGGTGAGTTTGATGATGGGATTTTTTCCTTTTTCCGATACCGTCTCTACTTTCACTTCCGGAGCGATTTGCATGACGATATTATGGGAGAACCCCAATGACATTTCCAGTACCTGTCCGTTATTACTGGCGCGGTAACCTACCCCGACCAGTTCCAGTTGTATGGTAAAACCGTTGGTTACACCTTCTACCATATTGGCTATCAAAGAGCGGTAAAGCCCGTGCATGGATTTGTGTTTTTTGGATTCCGACGGGCGTGTCACGAGTACTTGCCCGTCTTTTATTTCCACGTTTACCTCTTTGATTTCCTGTGTGAGTTCGCCCAATTTACCTTTTACGGTAACCACATTACCGTCTATACTGACTGTGGTTCCGTCGGGTATATTGATCGGGTTATTTCCTATTCTTGACATTTTCGAAATTTTATTAATATACGTAACAAATTATTTCTCCACCGATATTCTTTGCTTTTGCTTCTTTGTTGGTCATCAATCCTTGTGAAGTGGAAATGATGGCGATACCCAATCCGTTCAATACACGGGGCATTTCTTTGGCTCCGGTATATTTTCGCAATCCCGGGGTACTGACACGCTGTATTTTTTTGATGACTGATTCTTTGGTTTTCGGGTTGTATTTGAGTGCTATTTTGATGGTTTCCCGATCGCCGTGATCGATGAATTTATAGCTCAAGATATACCCTTGGTCAAAGAGTATTTTGGTGATTCCCTTCTTCATTTTGGAAGCGGGAATTTCCACTACCCTGTGCCCGGCTTTGAAGGCGTTGCGTATCCGGGTCAAATAATCTGCGATAGGATCTGTGTGCATAATCTAACTCTTTATTTTGTTGTACTGGTGGGACTACTACCAACTCGCTTTTTTGACTCCGGGGATGAGCCCTTGGTTAGCCATTTCCCGGAAGGTGACACGCGAAATACCGAAATGCCTCATATAGCCTTTGGGTCTGCCTGTTATCTTGCAGCGGTTATGCAGGCGTACGGGCGATGCATTTTTCGGGATACGCTGGAGTGCTTCGTAGTCGCCTGCTTTTTTCAATGCGGCTCTTTTGGCTGCGTATTTCGCTACTAACTTTTCCCGTTTTCTTTCACGGGCTTTCATGGATTCTTTTGCCATATTATTCGTTCTTTTTGAATGGTAATCCGAGTTCGGACAATAACGAAAGTGCTTCTTTGTCGGTTTGGGCTGAAGTCACAAAGGTTATGTCCATTCCGTTGATTTTATTGATTTTATCTACACTGATTTCGGGGAAAATCAATTGTTCGGTTACTCCGAGGGTATAATTGCCCCGTCCGTCGAATGATTTTTCGCTGATTCCCTGGAAATCCCTTACCCTGGGCAATGCCACGGTAATAAGGCGGTCGAGAAATTCGTACATTTTATCCCCGCGTAGGGTGACCATGGTTCCGATGGGCATTCCTTTACGGAGTTTAAAGTTGGAAACGTCTTTTTTCGAATAGGTAACCACGGCTTTTTGACCGGTAATTTGGGTCAATTCGTCGGTGGCGTATTCGACGAGTTTCTTATCGGAAGTGGCATCGCCGACTCCGCGGCTTACTACTATTTTGAGCAACCGGGGAACTTGCATGACGGTCTTATATCCGAACTCCTCCATCAGCCGGCTGACCACATTTTCTTTATATTCCTTTTTCAGTCTGGGTATATACATTGTCAAATGGCTTTATTGGTTTTTTTAGAATATCTCACTTTCTTGCCGTCTTCGAATCTATATCCGACTCTTACGGGCACTCCGTTCTCGAGCAACATCAAATTCGAGAGGTGGATGGGAGCTTCGGTTTTTTCGATTCCTCCCTGGGTGTTGTTAGCGGAGGGTTTCCGGTGCTTGGACACGATATTCACCCCTTCTACGATGGCGCGGTTTTTCTTACGGATTACTTTGATGATTTTGCCTTCGGCGCCTTTGTGCGCTCCGGCAATCACCTTGACTAAATCTCCTGTTTTTAATTTGAACTTCTGCATATCGTTTCGTTTTTTATAACACCTCGGGTGCCAGGGAAATGATTTTCATGTATTTTTTATCTCTCAATTCGCGGGCTACGGGTCCGAAAACACGGGTTCCTTTCATCTCACCGGCGTTGTCGAGCAGTACGCATGCATTGTCGTCGAATCTGATATAAGACCCGTCTTTGCGGCGTATTTCTTTTACGGTACGGATGATGACCGCACGTGAGACTTGTCCTTTCTTGACGGTACCGTTGGGAGTGGCTTGTTTGATGGTGACCACTACTTTATCGCCAATAGAGGCGTAACGTTTGCCGGTTCCACCCAGCACACGGATTACCAGGGCTTCTTTGGCGCCGGTATTGTCGGCAACTTTTATTCTTGATTCTTGCTGTAACATGACTATTTGGCTCTTTCAATTATTTCTACTAATCTCCATCTTTTTCTTTTGCTCAACGGTCGTGTTTCCATGATGCGGACTTTGTCTCCTTCATTGCATTCGTTCTTTTCATCATGGGCGACGTATTTTTTGGTCGAAAGCACGAATTTCCCGTATTTGGGGTGCTTGACTCTTTTTACTTCGGATACGACAATGGATTTCTCCATTTTGTTACTGGTGACGATACCTATCCGTTCTTTTCTGCGGTTTCTCTCTACCATTTTGTTAGTCTTTACGAATTATTCAATTCTCGTTTTCTCAATTCGGTTTCAATACGTGCGACGACCTTGCGCAGGCTTCGCAATTGGATGGGATTTTCCAACGGGGTTACCGTATGGGTTACTTTCAGTTCCACGTACTTTTCTTTCAGTTCTTCCAACTTCGCCTTCAGGTCTTCCGTGGACATTTCGATTATTTCTTTTTTGTCTAACTTATCCATAGTTCATACTGTTTAAGCATTCGGGTCATAATCGGTAGCGATGACGAATTTTGTTTTCACTGGTAATTTTTGAGCTGCGAGGCGCAATGCTTCAC
>CAZQPD010000135.1:0-4023 GCA_964595235.1 uncultured Polaribacter sp. | reverse complement strand
CTATCAAAGTGTTTACATCAATTGAAACATTAGAAGGTCGGTGGTTTGTTTTTTTATTTAAAACTTTTTTCCCCTCAGCGTTGAAAACTTCAACATTCAAAAGTTTTCCCTCTCCAACTTCGATGTTTACAACATCGTCGGCGGGGTTTGGGTATATGTTGATATTGGTTATTTCTTGTTCCCCAACACCAACAGTACTACCATCCATGAGATATATTCTCATGTCGGTATATTTTTTCATCCATGGGTTTGTTCCATCCCCAATAGGGTCCATTCCGGCAACGTCAACGTATTTACCGTTGTCGTTTACCCGAACTTTGTTCAGGAATGGCGCATCTTGTGACACAATTCCCCCGTTATATGTCCACAACCCCCAAGATGATAGGTCTGTGCCTTCTGCCGGGATATCACTTTCAGAGGCGAATAATACAACTGCCTCTTGGATATCCTCATTTACAACATTACCGTTTTCATTAACAACGGCATTGTTGTAAACACCAACAATGTTGTGTGTGTTTATATTGTTTACGCTGATATATTGACTCTCATCAATTTCAACAGCGTAAGTATAAACAAACCAACACCAATTGTTGTTTGTGTCTGGCAATATGTTTCCGTGGAAATCCCACGGACCATTTTGATATCTGGCAACAGCGGTTACTGTGCTTTCTGTTATCCCAAGTATTTTTGTTGGGGAAACAGCCTCAAACACAGAATTATCTGTTGTCAAATACATAACATTTGACGGCGGGCGCAACAGTTTCTTGTGGATAAAGTCATGGTTTTCATTAACCATGCTTTTTTCCAATAGAACTATTTGACCAAGTCCTGATTGGGTAACATAATAATATTTATTACCAAATCTTTTCATGGCCTTCACTGTTCTATTATAGAAACTGTATCCAAAATCGGATTGGGTGATAATGTTACCACTCCAATCTCTTCTTGATGCGTTAGATGTACCATTATTTTTTATAATAATGTCACCATCATCGCAAAACAGCACATCGTCGCCGTCTTTTATGTTATCAACCAAAACACTTCCATTATTAGAATCAAGTTTCCAATAATGGTCGTATGAGCTGACGAGCAGGTTCCCATCAGCCGTTTCGGTTATATCATAAAACGTCTCATCCCATTCCTGGGTATAATTGATACCGTTCGTTGCGGTATCAATGGAGACGAACAAGTAGTCGTCGAAATACGGCAAACCCGAATTCATCGGGTCGAAACCGTAAACACCACTAGATAACATTATAAATATTGCGTTATCTGTGGCTTTCATTGCGTGTGTGCCTGCACCTCCAAGCTCAAAGACAGTTGTAATATTTCCGTTAATATCCATTTTATCTATTCTCATTTCAACAATATTATCTGCCCTTGTATGATATTTATATGAAACATACGCATTCCCATCATTATCAATGGTGGCTTGCGTAAAAAAATCTATACCCCAGTTATTCCCAGAACCACCGGGGGTAATGGTAACCTGCTGGACAACATTGTTATTGTCCAAATGGTCTATTATTACAACCTCACCATTGGGGTTGTAATATTTATTCGAAGCAATGACAGAATAATGTCCGTCATCGCTCGTTGCCACCGCTTTTAGGTCGGTGGTAAATGCGTGAACCCCGGTTATTGTTTGGGCGTTCACGTTTTCCGCTATCATACTAAACAGTATGAAAGCGAAAAGTGCAACAAGATGGTTGTTGGTTTTCATATGCGGTATAAGAACGATCTGTTTTGGTAAAAAAAAATTATTATGACAAAAATAAAAAATTTTTTTTGTCATTTCGCTACGGAGCGGTAGCATTGTTGGGGCGTTGGGTGCTACGCCTCCACTCTATGACCCCTAATTCCTCTTCTTTAATTTGATTTCGAACAATTCACCCCAATATTTCCCCGTTACGAACAAGCGGTCATTTTCAGCATCATAAGCAATACCGTTCAATACGTCGTCCTTGCTCAAATGTTGGGTTTTGGACATGGCTTTTACCAATGCGTTCATATCGGCAACCCCCTCAACGGTTCCGGTGGCGGGGTCGATGATGATGATGACATTTTTCATCCACACATTGGCATATATTTTTCCGTTGATAAATTCCAGCTCATTGAGTTCCCTGACTGCTGCCTTGTGGGTATAACAAGAAATAAAACCTTTTTCCTCGAACGTAACGGGATCCAATATCCATATTTTTTCAGTCCCGTCACTCTTGTAGAGCACTTTGTCGTCATGGGTAAGCCCCCATCCTTCGCGGCTGTTGCCGTAGGCAAATTCCCCCGTTTTTTCGAAAGAATTTTTATCGTAGATAAAGCCTTTGCCACTCTGCCAGGTAAGTTGGAAAATTTTATCTTTCCATATCGTCATGCCTTCGGCAAAATAGGTATCCGGAACATCGGTTTTTTGGAGTACTTCCCCGGTTTTTACAGCCACTTTACGGAGACTGGATTGCCCTTTTCTCCCCGTACTTTCGTACAAATATCCCCCGTGGTATTCCAAGCCTTGGGTATATGCATTATAATCGTGCGGGAAGCTGTGGATGATATCAAAATCATAGATTTTGTATGGTTCTGCCGCGAGAAAAACCACCCCGGCGGAAAGATTTTGGGATTTGCCGTCGAAAAAGACTTTCACTGCGACATTATGCTTGCCAAGCGGATATGATGAAATATCGACGGGAGGTGTTACTTCCTTACTGTCCAACAGGTAAACAATACTGTCGGGTTCCCGGCCGTTTGCCTCACGAACATGAAATTCCAAGGGGATTTTTACACTGGTCTTTTCAGGTACTTGCAGCTCAAAACGGTATTCTTTCCGGCATGAATAAAAAAATACCACGGGTAAGAAAAGGAGCAAAAAAACAGACAACCCGTACTTACCAAAACGGTTCGAAGTATATCTTTGATATCCGGATGACATAAAAAAACGGTTTTCTGAAGGCAAAAGTAATAAAAATATACCGGCACGGGACAACCCGACGTTTTCATATTCATTTGTGAAATAGAGGTTAGGCATACCTATCCGGATATTGTTTGTATATTTGCAGCCGCAAAATTTTTTTACAAACCTAAATATCCAAAAATGAAAAAATTATTGTTTTTATTATTTGCCTTGACTCTCACCGGGCTTTTTGCCCAAAATGACGAGGAGAAAAAAGACGGCTGGAAAACCGGCGGTGATTTCAGCCTGTTGTTCAACCAATCCTCGTTCAAAAACTGGGTAGCCGGCGGTGACAACAGCCTGTCGGGAAACCTGAACTTCAATTACAACGCCAATCTCACCAAAGGGAAATGGAATTGGGACAACAAGTTCATCATAGGATACGGACTCGCCGATTCCGAATCGAAAGGAACCATCAAAACCGACGACCGCTTCGAAATCAATTCGCTGGCGGGATACAAAGCCGGTGGCTATTGGTCGTATTCTTTCTTTATGAATTTCCTCACCCAATTCACCGACGGCTTCGATTATGCCAACGACCCCGACCAAACCACCCCTATTTCCAAAGCTTTTGCACCGGCTTACCTGACCTTCGGTCCCGGTATGCTGTGGAAAAAGTCGGATAACTTCAAAATCAATATCTCTCCCGCCACGGCAAAACTCACTTTCGTCACCGACGAAACTTTGTCTAATGCAGGGGCTTACGGAGTGGATCCCGGCGAAACCCTGCGTACCGAACTCGGATTTTACCTCGGAGGGTATCACAAATTCGATATCATGAAAAACGTCAGTATGGAAAACATCCTCGGGCTGTATTCCAATTACCTCGACAAACCGGAGAACATCGACATCAGCCACCAATTGAACCTGGTGATGAAAGTAAACAAATACATCTCCGCCAACCTGGGATTGCACACCATCTACGACGATAATATGTTGCAAAAAACACAATTCAAAGAAGTCTTCGGAATAGGGTTTAATTATAAGCTTTAACCACAGACTTCATCTCACATTACCGGATATTCCTGCGGAATATCCGGTTTTTTTATGCTAAAAAACGTACTTTTGTCCTCTACATC
>CAZQPD010000134.1:0-6542 GCA_964595235.1 uncultured Polaribacter sp. | reverse complement strand
ACGCCGGGACGGACGAAGTTCAAGACCCTCCGGAAACCGGTTTCGGTGATGTCGCATGCTTTTTGTATCAAGGCGATTTCTTCGGGTTCTTTGACGGAACGGAGGCGTTGTAAGATGGGTTGGCTACGCAGATAGGTATGTCCGGGATAGCGTTCTTTCAGCTTCTTGATGAAGCGGGCTTCACGTGTTTCGACTTCCACATTGGCGCGGTAGTGTTCGTTGGTGTTGATATAGACGTTTTCGGCTTGTGTCATCAGTTCGAACAGCACCTTGTCCATTTCTTGCAACCAATATACGGTCTTGATTCCCGATACTTCATAGGCTGCCTCCTTGGTGAGCTTCTCCCCTTCCCAGATGGCGATATGCTCGTTGGTCTCACGCAGGAAAAGTATTTCTTTGTGTTCGTTTTTGGGTGCACCGGGAAATATGACCAACACACTCTCTTCCTGGTCCACCCCGGAGAGGTAGAATATATCCCGGTGCTGGGCAAATGGCAATGTACTGTCGGCACTGACGGGATAGATGTCGTTGGAATTAAAAATAGCCAGGGAGCCGGGTTTCATCCTTTCGGCGAATTTTTTCCGGTTTTTGATAAATAGCTTGTTATCGATTCTTTCGTATTTCATGACGGTTCCGGTTTACATAATTATTAGTGGTACAAATGTACTGAAAATATCCGGGACCGTACCGGTTCTATTCACCGCAGTTTGACAGTTGTGAGTTGATAGATATTAGTTATGAGTTGATAGTTATTAGTTTTTAGTTGGGGGGGCGTGTCATTTCGATACGGAACGGTAGCGGAGGGAGAAATCTTTTTCTAACCACCAAGAACACGGTGCAGGCACAAAGGACGTTTGTAGAGACGCCCAAATTGGGCGTCTCTACAACGTCGTTCGTCCGGAATGGCAGGTACTTTCAGAACACAGAACACCGGTGGATTTTCGCCAGCAAAAAAAAACTCATACGATATTAACCATTCATCATTCGCCATTTTTTAATTTTATTTACCCAACTCATTTCCTGTTTGATATTGTATTGCATACATGTTGAAAAATACCACGCCACAAACCCTTCCTCTTCCAAATAAAAATTCTATTTTTGACAAATCTTAAAGCACATGCAATTCCGGCATCCTGAAATACTCTATGCTCTATTCGCCTTACTGGTTCCGGTTATCGTACATTTATTTCAGCTTCAACGTTTTACAAAAGTACCTTTCACTAATGTGGAATTGCTGAAAAGGGTTCAAGTACAGTCGCGGAAGAGTTCGAGGTTAAAACGTTTTCTGGTGCTTTTGAGCCGTATGCTTGCCATCGCCGCTCTGGTACTCGCCTTTGCCGGACCCGAAAAGAGGGGAACAGCTGCCGGACAAAGGGGAAGCATACACCTGTTCGCCGACAACTCCATCAGCATGACGGCACGGGACCAGGACGGCAGCCTGTGGAACCGCGTCATCCGGGAGCTGCTGGAATACCTTCCCGAAGGGGAATCCTACTCTTTGGAAACGGTCAACGACAGCTATACCGGATTGGATATCAACAGTATAAAACAATTACTGAAAAATCTGCATCCGGTTGCCCAAAGCCCCAGTTGGAAAAGTCTCGCCCTTACCGCTTCCACCTCCGTGGGGGACGATACCACTTACGTATGGATTTCCGACTTTCAATACCGGCAATCCGGGGATTTTCCCGGCACCGCACCCGTTACATTTATCCCCGTCAAGGGCGGTAAAGACTTCAATATCAGCATAGATACGGTTTTCATAAAATCCCAAAGCCCGGAGCTTACCACCCTGTCAGTCCGGATAAGTTGCCAGGGAAACTTTTCGGGGGAAGCCGGAATAAGCGCCTATTCACAATCCGCCTTGCTCGCCAAAACATCGCTGAACCTCTCCCCGGAAAGCCGTTCGACCGTCGAAATGGCAATACCTACGGGACAACGCCTGTTCGACATACGGGTGGACGCGGATGACCGCTTCGAATTCGACAATATCTACCGCGTGTCGCTACCAGGTAATTCGCAGAAAATAAATGTATTAAACATTGGAAAGAATGACGCATTCCTGAAAAAAATCTTTACTCCCGGTGAATTTTCCTACCGGCACCGGGCGGAGAATGAAGTATCGTACGAACTATTGACAGAACAAAACCTCATCATCCTCAACCGGATAGACAACCTCCCCCCCGCTCTGGCGGATGCACTCGAACATTGGCTACAAGGAAGCCGTACCCTGGTCATCATCCCCTCCGGCGGTGAAGGTGACGAATCATTAAACCGGTTGTACGGCACCTCCGGCGATATCTATCAGGCTAAAACCATAACGGATACCTTGCTCATCACCGGAATCCGTTTTTCCCATCCGCTGTTCAAAAACGTATTCGAAAAGAAAACAGACAATTTCAACTACCCGAAAGTATATTTATCATATCCCTCCTCCGGTACCGGCAGTGGATTACCCGTATTGGAACTGAACAACGGCAATGCTTTCGTCAGCGAAATTCCCCGCCGGGAAGGGAAAATATACACTTTTTATACCCCGCTTACCCCCACCCATACCGGTTTTCTCTCCTCTCCTCTCATCGTTCCCCTGTTTTATAATATGGGTAAATACAGCGCCCCCGGAAGGATATTGACTTACAGAACCGGAAGCCGGAACAAAATAGACATTCCCGTACATTTGTCGAAAGACGAAGTACTGAAAATAACCGCCGGAGAACACGAATGGATACCCCCGCAGGAAATCTTGGCGGACAAAACCGTCATAGACCTGTCGCGCCTGACCCTCGCCCCGGGGTATTACCAAGTGGAAAAAAAAGATTCCACCCTGTCCACCTTGGCGGTCAATCCCCCTGTAAGCGAGAGCAGTATGCGGTTCTACCGTCCCGGAAATGCCGGCGAACGCACCTACCGGAGCGTAAAAGAATACCTGACCCAGCTACGCGAAAGCCGCTCGGTCAAAGAGTATTACCCCCTGTTCACCGGCTTATCCCTGTTGTTTCTCATCATCGAATTTTTAATCTTGAAATATTATAAAGCATCGTAGCCATGGATTTGCTCATCAAGAACGCACAAATCATTCAACCCGGCACCCCCCTTCACGGCAAAATAAGAGACCTGCTCATCCGTGATGGAAAATTCGAAAAAATCGCATCGAACATTCCGGAACAAAAAGGTATTCAAACATTTAGATACCCGGATCTAAAAATTTCCACCGGTTGGATGGATATGCGGGTGAGTTTCGGAGAACCCGGCTACGAAGAACGTGAGACACTCGCTCACGGGCTGAAAGTCGCAGCGTATAGCGGGTTTACCGCCATTGCCCTGATGCCCGGGACAAATCCCCCTGCCGACCACCGTGCAGCGGTAAAATACCTGATAGAACAATCCGCCGGAAGTCCGGTTTCCGTATATCCAGTAGGTGCCCTTACCAAAGGTATGAAAGGACAAGAAATGGCGGAAATGTACGATATGTCACTCGCGGGCGCCGTCGCCTTCGGCGACGGCAACCACCCCACAGATAATCCGCAACTGCTGAAAGTAGCCCTGCAATACGCACAAGCCTTCGACGGGCTGCTGATGAGTTTTCCGCAAGATACCGCCTTGGTCAACAACGCTCCGGCGAACGAAAGCGACTTCACCGTACGCCTGGGACTCAAAGGAAACCCCGGATTGGCGGAAACCACCCGGATCAGCCGGGATAGTGCCCTGCTGGAATACACGGGTGGAAAATTACACATCCCGCTCATCACCACCCGCGAATCGGCAAAACTCATCCGGAACGCCCGGCGAAAAGGTCTGGACATCAGCTGTTCGGTAAGTGTCCACCACCTGATATTGACCGACCGCGAACTCGAACATTTCGATACCCGGTACAAAGTCGATCCGCCCTTGCGCCAAACCAAAGATACCAAAGCACTGCGCAAAGCCGTCACGGACGGCACCGTATGCTGCATCGTATCGGACCACCGCCCGTTGGACATCGAAGTGAAGAAAAAAGAATTTGCCCTGGCGGAACCCGGCACCATAGGGCTGGAAAGTTTTTTCGGCGCCTTGAATACCGTCTTATCCCCGGAAGACTTTATCCCGCTGATAACCGAGAACCCGCGAAAACGCCTCGGAATAAACCTCCCCGCTATCGAAGAAGGCGAAAAGGCGGACATCACCCTGTTCGAAACCCGTAGTGAATGGTCTTTCGACATTTCACATGTTCGGTCCACTTCAAAAAATTCCGCTTTCTACGGGAAAAAAATGAAAGGTAAAGCCCTGGGAATCATCCACAACAACCAACTGGTATTACATTCATCGTAAATACACAACGCCATGCCTAATCTGTCTCAAAAAGGTCTTTCCATGCCCGAATCCCCTATCAGAAAACTGGTACCCTACGCCACGGATGCCAAACGGAGGGGCATACACGTCTATCACCTGAACATCGGACAGCCGGACATTCCCACACCGGAACATGTATTGGAAGCCGTCCGGAAGAACGACATCCGCGTACTTTCGTACTCGCAGTCGGAAGGAAGTCCCGGACACCGGGAAAAAATTTCGCGTTATTACGCGGAGCACGGACTAGATATCCGTCCGGAGGAAATCATCATTACCACAGGTGGGTCGGAAGCACTGTCATTTGCTTTCGCATGTATCACCGACCCGGGTGACGAAATCATCATACCGGAACCTTTCTATGCCAATTACAACGGATTCGCACGGGCTAACGGCACCCGTATCGTACCGGTTACTTCGCATATCGAAGATGGATTTGCCCTGCCGCCTACCGGCGAAATAGAAAAGAAAATCGGCAGGCATACCAAAGCCTTGCTCATCTGCAATCCGGGAAATCCCACGGGTTATCTCTATACCAGGGAGGAATTGGAACAAATCCGCGACCTGGTTCTCCGGTACGATTTATACGTCATAGCCGACGAAGTATATAGGGAATTCGTCTATGACGGTGCGGAGCACGTCTCCATCATGAGTTTTCCCGAACTGAAAGACCATGCCATTCTGGTGGATTCGGTATCAAAGCGGTACAGTATGTGCGGAGCACGTATCGGGTATTTTGTAAGTAAAAACCGGGAACTTATGGCTACTGCACTGAAATTCGCCCAAGCCAGGTTGAGTCCGCCTTCCTATGCTCAAATAGCCGCCGAAGCCGCCCTGGATACACCAGCTGCTTACTTCGAAGAAGTAAATGCCGAGTATAAAAAACGGCGGGATGTACTGGTAAACGAACTGCAAAAAATACCGGACATAACCGTTTCCTCACCCAAAGGCGCATTCTATTGTATCGCAGGACTCCCCGTAGCGGACGCCGATGACTTTGCAAAATGGATGCTCAAAGATTTCGAATACCACGGCAAGACCGTGATGGTAGCGCCGGCAGCGGGATTTTACGCCAGTGAAGGACTGGGCAAAAACCAAGTCCGCATCGCTTACGTACTGGAAACCCCCGCCCTGATAGAAGCGGTGGAAATACTGAAACAAGGCTTGTCGCAATACAGGAAAAGCAGATGAAAATATACAAAGATATTGACCTCCGCCCATACAATACGTTCGGTATTCACGCTGTCGCGAAATGCCTGATAGAAATCGAAAACGGCGGGGAACTGGAACAGGTATTACCGGAATATCCAAGTGCACTAATACTGGGAGGCGGAAGCAATGTACTGCTATTGAACGGACATATCGAATGTGTCATACATATCGCCCACCGCGGTATCGAGGTAATAGACAAAGACAATCGGCACGTTTGGGTACGGGTACAAGCCGGCGAACCGTGGAACGACTTCGTACAATGGGCTTTGGAACATGACTTCGGAGGAGTGGAAAACCTGGCTCTGATACCCGGTAGTACGGGAGCGGCACCCGTTCAGAACATCGGTGCCTACGGCAGGGAAGTCAAGGAAGTCATAGAGCGTGTGGAAGCCATAGAGCGGCAGACCGGCAAACCGGAAATTTTCACACCGGAACAGTGTGGGTTCGGCTACCGGGACTCGATATTCAAAAGCAGCCTGAAAGGACACTATGTCATCCGATCGGTGGTATTCCGTTTGAACTTACCCCCGCACCGGATATCGACTTCTTACGGAAGTATCAGCCAGTGGCTTCAAAGACGGGGCATCGAAAAACCGGGTATCAAGGATGTCGCCAATGCGGTAATGGACATACGCCGGAGTAAACTACCGGACCCCGGAGTAGCAGGCAATGCGGGAAGTTTCTTCAAGAACCCCATAGTATCCCGCGAACAATTCGAACAATTACACCGGAAGTACCCGGAAATTCCGCATTACCCCGCTACGGAAAAAGGAAGTGTCAAACTAGCAGCCGGATGGTTGATAGACCAATGCGGACTAAAAGGATACCGGATGGGAAATGCCGCCGTACACGACCGTCAAGCCCTGGTACTGGTCAATACGGGAAATGCCAGCGGAAAGGATATCGCCGGACTGGCACAATTCATCGTGGAAACAGTCTATCAGCACTTCGGCATCCGGTTGGAACGGGAAGTGAACTATGTAGGGTCTGCTGAAAAAAGTTAA
>CAZQPD010000133.1:0-6632 GCA_964595235.1 uncultured Polaribacter sp. | reverse complement strand
CGATAAAAGCCGTCATGGTAGCTACATTAGGACATTGATAAAAAATCTGTTATGGACAATAAAAAACTGGTAATAAAAGTATTAAAGGAATCCGGCGTTCCTATGAAAACCGCGGAAATCGCCGGAAAAGCCGGGCTCGATTCAAAAGAAGCAGGAAAAATTATCAAAGTATTGAAGGCAAGCGGTGAAATTTTTTCCCCAAAACGCTGCTATTATCAAATAAAAGAATAACGTAGGGGAGAAAAATATAAATAAACAGAGTCAAGTATATCTGTTCCCTATTTAACATAATATATATTATGGTTCGATGATATGTTAATTTATTTATTATAACATTGTCAACTAAATTGAAATATTTATATTTGTATCGGTATTAACATTCAAATATTTAGTCATTATGAAAAAACTATTTACTTTACTTATGCTTGTGGGCATTTTTTCAGCTGTAGCTCAAACCACATTGTTCTCTGACGACTTCAACGCAGAAGTTCCCGATGCTACTACATTTACCAATTGGACATCTTATGATGTTGATGGTGATGGTCAGTTTTGGGAAGTTACCGATATTCAAAGCTATATTGATAGCAATGCTACGGCAATGAATATGTCCGGTCTCTGTGCAGATTCCGATTCCTGGGAAGGTGATGCTTTTGATCCTGATAACTACCTGATCATGATGAACCCTGTATCTATTACCGGTGATAACCCGACCTTGACCTTTACGGTTGGAACTTACCAGACTAGCGGACTGTACATTGGTGATAAATATTCAGTATATATCACCGAATCTAATGATCTGTCAGATGTCATGGCTGCTACTCCCATCTACACAGGATTGCTCTCCGATGTTATGACTGCTGACGCAGCAGACGGAAGTGCCAGTACTTATGTACATACTTTTGACCTTTCTGCATACGACGGAATGGATATTTATGTTTCTTTCAGACATTTCGATTGCCCTGATGAAAATTCCGTGTTGATCGACGACCTGTCCATCACCGCTGAAAATGTCGGCATCGAAGATATCGCCGCTCTCGGATTCAACTCTTACCCGAACCCGGTAAACGACGTGCTGAACCTGAAAGCAGAACAAGCCATTACTTCCGTTACCATCAATAATGTATTGGGACAAAAAGTGATCGACCTCTCTCCCAACGCTCTCCAAACTGCCATTGACCTTTCCGATTTGAGCAAAGGTATTTATATGGTAAATGTAACCATCGGAGAAAACAGCGGTTCTTATAAAATCGTAAAAGAATAAAATATACCTGTTTTCATTCAGTATATAATTTTACAGGAAAAACCGTAATGCAATGCTTTACGGTTTTTTTTATTTCATTTACACATTTTTCATATTTTTGTATAATTGAAATAATTTTTTAAACCTCTTTACTCAGCAAAATGAAAACATCAAAATTCCTCCTTGTTCTTATTCTCTTGTTTTTATCCAATTTTTTATCATTTTCACAAGAGAAAGAGCCCTATCAATTTCAACAATACATTGACAATGTTGCACTTCCGGTCATCAGTCAAGGTAGAAGCGGAACATGCTGGAGTTTTGCAACCAGTTCATTTTTGGAATCGGAAGTATATCGTATCAATGGGTTCCGGGTGGATTTATCCGAAATGTATCCGGTGCGTATTACCTACGAAGCAAAAGCTTGGAATTATGTAATGCGCCAGGGGAAAACACAATTCAGTGAAGGCGGACTGGCACATGATGTTCTCAATGCCGTCAGAACCGGTGGGTTGGTCCCCGATGAAGATTTTGCAAAAAAAACCGTAAACGGTATGCTGAACCACTCCGGGCTTATCAAAAAACTGAAAAAGGTATTGGATGCTTATATCGATAATCCTGAAAAAACAACGGATTGGAAAAAGGAGATAAATAAAATACTGGATGAAGAAGTCGGGAAAAAACCCTCCGTATTTACATACGGGGGAAAAACATACACCCCCGAATCCTTTGCCCGTTTTCTACACATTAATCCGGAAGATTATATCACTTTGACCTCATTCACCCACCGCCCGTATTACGACTATTTCATATTGAACATTCCGGACAATTTTTCCAACGGTTCTTTTTACAACTTACCCTTGAACGAAATGACCCGGCTTACCATTGAAGCTTTGGAAAAAGGCTATACGGTATCATTGGATGCCGATGTTTCCGAAGCGACTTTTTCTCCCAAATACGGATTAGCTGTTCTTCCTGAAAACGAAAATGACAAGGAGCGTTGTATGACGGAAATTGTAAAGGAAATATCCCCCACTCCCCTGCTCCGTCAACAGGCTTTTGAGAATTTCGGCACTACTGACGACCATTTGATGCACATCACCGGATTGGTAAAAGACAGTAAGGGAAACCTGTATTTCAAAGTGAAAAATTCCTGGGGAGGAAACAGCGACAGAGTAGGAAATGACGGATATATTTATATGTCAATTCCCTATTTTCAAATGAAAGCCATATCAGTACTTCTACACAAATCAGCCCTGCCCTCTTACATATCAGCCCAATAAAATTACCACCCGAGATATGTACGCCATCATAGACTTAGAAACCAGTTCGGGAACATTCAACAAAGAGAGAATCATTGAGATAGCAGTTTATAAATTTGACGGCAAAGATGTGGTTGACCATATGTCAGCATTGGTAAATCCCGGCAACGGAGTCGTCATTCAAGAATTTGTAGTGAATCTTACCGGAATCGACAATAACATGGTAAAACGTGCTCCCGGTTTTCACGAACTGGCCAAAAGGATTATCGAAATCACTCATGGTTGTACTTTGGTCGCGCACAATGCTCCCAATGATTACCGGATTTTAAGAAATGAGTTCAAAAGATTAGGCTATGATTACCGCAGGGATATACTCGATACATTTACCTTATGCAAAACCTTTTTCCAGGGGCTTCAGTCATACGGATTAGGAAGGGTATGTGATGCGCTCGGTATTCCCATCCACAACAGGCACCGTGCTGACGGCGACGCTCATGCCACCTTGGAATTATTTAAAGTGATACTTGAAAAAGACCAAAGTAAAAAAATAATAAAAAAGCACTTGAATAATATTGAAATGACCATGCGGGATGAGCGTATTGCCAGATTATACGCACCTGTGCCGAACAAAACCGGTGTGTTCTACCTTCATAATTCAGACGGGGATATCATCTACATGGGAGTCGCTCTCAACATGAGGAAAAAACTACGGAACATCCTGGCGAAAAGAAGCCGGAAAGCACGGAACATAAGGAATAAATCCGTACGGATAACTTATGATATCACCGGAAGTCATATTATTGCCCGGATGAAATTCAACCAGGAAATCAAAATCATCAAGCCAAAATATAATTTCATCAAAACATTTAGCATCAGAAAGGATATAACTTTCCGCCCAGAGGAAATGTTGCTTATCTCAAAAGAAAGACGCACAGGTGAAGAAGCTGTCATATATATCAAAGAAGGAAAAATTCAAGGTTATGGATATACCAACCTGAAAATCCAACAATTAGACAGCAAAATATTGGAGAATATTCTCGTTCCCCTGGAAGATAGTCCGGAAAACCGCTGGCTGATATACAGGCGTCTGATCAATAAAAGATGGAGAAAAATAATCTATCCCAAACGTGAAAATGTAACAACGAAAAATGAAGAAAAGAACAATGAAGAATGAAAAACCTAATCTGCATCACCGGTCCGACAGCCGTAGGTAAAACAGCGCTTTCCATCCGCTTGGCTCAATACCTCGATACGGAAATCATCTCGGCGGACTCCCGGCAGTTCTACCGGGAAATGCGAATCGGAACCGCTGTTCCGGACGATGAAGAACTTCGAGCCGTCCCCCACCATTTTATCGGTCACATTAGTATTCACGAATCCTTCGACGCCGGCGCTTTCGAAATCCATGCGTTAACCCTGCTGGAAAAATTGTTCAAACAATACGACAACCTCGTATTGGTGGGAGGAAGTGGCTTGTATATCAATGCATTACTTTACGGTCTGGACGAATTTCCGGAAATTCCGGAAAACATCCGTGCCGCACTGAACGAAGAACTCAAAACCCGCGGCTTGAACGCTCTGGCGGAAGAGCTCAAACGCAAAGACCCCGTCACCTATGCGCGAATAGATATTCAAAACCCAAGGCGTGTCATCCGTGCATTGGAAGTCGCCAGGGCATCGGGTAAACCTTATTCACATTTCGCCGGAGGCAAAAAGAAAAAAAGGGATTTCAATTTCAAAATTTTCGCCCTGAACCTCCCCCGCCCTATACTATACCGGCGAATCGAATTAAGAACGGATAAAATGATGGAAGACGGTCTGCCCGGTGAAGCCCGGAGCCTGTACCCTTATCGCCATTTGCCCGCCTTACAAACAGTCGGATACCGCGAGCTGTTCGATTATTTCGACGGGAAATGGGACCTCGACCGGGCGGTTTTCGAAATTAAGAAAAACACCCGCCGCTATGCCAAACGCCAACTCACATGGTGGCGGAAAAACAGCGAAGTAATATGGTGCCACCCGGAAGAGGCTTTCGACAGTATTCTGTCAAATTATCAATGAAAACAGGCATTACTCCTTTATAAAACCAGTACCTGTCAGATATGTTATACGAACTCAAAAAAAGAAATTTGGCCAAAGCACTCTATTTGGCAGTACGCCATGAAATCAATGCCGGAAACATGATTTTGCACGACGGTGATTCTATAAAAGAAATGATTTTTTTCGAAGAGTTTTTTTCTCAAATCACCCGGAACAATACCGAAAAGGAATTAAGAGAAATCGTAACCCGTGTTTTGAGTGACGAACATATGAATTATTATTTTATCAACGAGCTTCCCGGCGAACAAGAAAAAATAAACTATATCGCCTATATGGAATACAGGCGTTACGAAAAAAAACGCCGTATCAGAAAATCCCCCTGATTCATTCCGTCAGAATAACTCGGTAACCTCCGATTTCAGATACACAATAGCGGAATGCGAGGGATAGGTCTCTTGTATTCCACGCCGGATGATTTGTTCACGGTATGCGGCGGTCGTCTCTGCCCCTTTCTCGTCTAATACATTGCGTATCAGCTGTATAGTTGCATTTTTTGCCGTTACGATTACACTCCATGCCTTATCCGAAATATAAATCTGTTGGGTCAAATTGTGTTCGAATTCCGTCTCTATATGTTTGACGAGCAGTTCGGCATATTCCGCAGGATTATCGGTCACTGCTTTGACACGAGGCAGCAACAACTGCGGACTGATACGTTCGAGGAACAGCACCATGCGTTCATAAGCTTGCAGACGGAGAGGCAGGCTGATCCGGGCGTTTTCGCGTTTCACCTCATGAGCCATTTTCCTCATTTCCAAGCTTGTAAAACGGTCAAAAAAATAGTACGCCACCATGCCCGTGACCAAAGCCGGCAATATATAGGCTACGGATTCGAGTAGTTTGTCTGTCTCCATCATTTTGATTTTCGACAAAAATACTAAAAAACGGGACTGTCCGGATCATCCGTTTTTGTTTTTTTCCGCTCCGCGAAATGCAAACCCGGGAAAATTCATTTGACGAAAAATATATAATGCTGTATTCCAACTTATTAATAAATTTCCATTTCAACTGATTAAACTATTTCCCCGGAAGTGTTGTCAAAGAAGCGTAAACAAAATGAATAACCAAAATTTTGCATTATGAAAGCAACTTTCAAATTTTTCGGACTCTTATTACTCCTTACTACGCTCACATTCATCTCTTGTAACAAGGATGACGACGAACCCGTACCAGCCGGTTCGGATGATGAAATCAGCGAACAGATAACCAAATCCAACACCATCGACGGAGATACCGGCGAAGTAGTGGACTTGGTGGATATGGTCTATTTGGAGCAGGAAACGGGAACCAGGAACACTTCGGTATTTGTACCCGGCTGCGCCGATATACAAGTGGAGATAGACGGAATGACCAAGATCGTAACCATCGATTTCGGAGACGGTTGTGAAATGCCCGGCGGCAGGGTTTTCAAAGGTATCATCGTATTGGAATACACTTTGGACACCGATGCTTTGACCCGGACTTTGAACTTCACTTTCGACGGGTTCTATATCGACGACAAAGCCTATACCGGCGGAGGAACTATATTACGCGAATGGCAAAACGACAACGGCAATCCGCAATCCACGATCACCATGGATATCAATATCCTGTGGCCCGGCGGAGAGCAATATCACCGGACTTCCGAGAAGGTACGGGAATGGATAGAAGGTGTAGGCACACCCGAATGGGGCGATAATGTCTATCTCATCACCGGAAACAAAACCACTACTTTCCCCGATGGCACGGTGAATTCAGGTATCATTACCACGCCCCTGCGCAGGGAATTGGCATGCAATTTCATCGTAAGCGGTGTGATAGCATTGACCCACAACGGGCATACCGGTACTTTGGATTTCGGCGAAGGCGAATGTGATAATATAGCGGTATTCACCTCTGTGGACGGAACAACACATATCATTCACTTATAATGCTCACATCCATATCGAATGACAAACAAAGAGCCGGCAAAGCCGGCTCTTTGTTTGGGGAATTATAAAAGCCCGGAAGGAATTTTTCCAATAGTAGCAAAGATTTCTCACTCCGGTCGAAAT
>CAZQPD010000132.1:0-2890 GCA_964595235.1 uncultured Polaribacter sp. | reverse complement strand
CATCCAATCTCTTCACCTTAGGCTCGAGCATCTCCAACGGCAGGACATCCAACTCCTCGATATTCGAACCGGCAGAAAGCATAATGTGGTCAAATTCATTTTCCGGTTCAGATAAAAGCGCACCGACATTCTCATCGGCTTCCTTCGTCTTTTTGGTGATTATCGTATCATACAACTCTTCTCCTTTCTTGAACGTTTCCAAAACAAAACCCTTTTCACCGAGCAATGCTATCAAAGGTAACGGAGGAAAAGGAGTGATAAGCAACAAACGCTCACCAATTTGCAACTTCTTCAACGCATCCATAATATCGACAAACGGGTCGGCTCCTGTATCCAAAATCGGACGCACATCCAACTCGTAATGATATGTACCTATATCGGAAACTCTTTTGTCTTCGAGAACCGGAGAATCTGTCCCGAAATCCACTTCAAAGCCTACTTCCTCCATCTTTGCAAGGAAATTTCTTAAATCCGTATTCCCTATTTCCGCAGCCTGGCGAACACTCACACGGGATGCCAAGACCTTGCGCAACAACGGATTGCGCAACTTATTAAAATGCTTACTCAAAGAAATTATCGCTTCCAAAGCCTCCGGCTTCTCCTTCAATATCCTTGAAATCTTTGTTTCTGCCGTTATTTTCATACTTATCAAATTTCAGGGGGCAAATTTAGAACAATTCTAAATAATAACAAACCTATTACGTAACAAAAAAAACAAACTTTCATCAAATACTCATTTGTGAGATTTTATTACCTTTATCGCTCAAATTCGTTTAACCGTTAATTTTAACAAATTATGAAAATATACGATGACAAACACATCAAGAACGTCGCCTTCGTCGGCGCCCACCACAGTGGAAAAACCACTTTGGCGGAAACCATGTTGTTCGAAGCCGGTTTGATTACCCGCCGGGGTAGTATCCAGGAGAAAAACACGGTTTCCGATTTTCACGAACTGGAAAAAGAAAGGCAAAGTTCAGTGTTTGCCACCCCGCTGCATACAGAATGGCGGAACTATAAAATCAACATCATAGATACCCCCGGATTGGACGACTTTATCGGCGAAGTCGCCTCTACCATGCGCGTAGCCGATACGGTGGTAGTATTGGTCAATGCCCAACACGGTGTAGAAGTAGGAACGGAAATCATTTGGAATTATGTGGACAAATTCCGCAAGCCTTCCCTATTTGTCATCAACCAAATGGACCACGAAAAAGCCAATTTCGACGATGCGTATAACAGCATCGTCGAACTCGCCGGACACAATGTGGTAAAAATCCAATATCCGCTCGTAGTGGATGGTGCCCAATGCATCATCGATGTGTTGAAAATGAAAATGTACAAGTTCGGACCCGAAGGTGGAAAACCGGAAAAACTCGATATCCCGGACGACCAAAAAGAAACCGCCGAAGCCCTGCACAACGAACTGGTCGAAAAAGCCGCCGAAAACGACGAAGAACTTATGGAACTGTATTTCGACAAAGGCACATTGAGTGAGGACGAAATGCGCGAAGGAATAAAAAAAGGTATGATGAACCACGAGCTGTTCCCCGTATTCGTCATGTCCGCCCTCAAAGACATGGGTAGCGGCAGACTGATGGGATTCATCGACAATGTAGCTCCCAGCGCCGTGGATTTACCTTTCGAACAAAGCGTGGAAGGCAATACCATCGACAGAAAAAACGACCCCACCACCCTGTTCGTATTCAAAACCACCATGGACCCCAACCTCGGAAAAATCACTTTCTTCAAAGTCAAAGCCGGGGAACTCTCGCAAGGAACCAAATTGGTCAACGCCCGTACAGGGGACACCGAAACCCTCAACCAGCTGTACATCATGGAGGGCAAAGAGCGCAAGCAAGTGGACAAATTGAGTGTCGGTGACATCGGAGCGACATTAAAACTCAAATTCACCGAAACCAACGATACCCTACACACCGAAGGTCATAAAGTAACCGTAAAACCCATCTTGTTCCCCAATCCCAGAATACGGAAAGCCGTATTTGCCAAAGAGACCAAAAACGAAGAAAAACTCCACGAAGCACTTCGTAAGTTACATAGCCAAGACCCCACCTGTACCATCCAATATTCCAAAGAACTCAAACAACACATACTGGGATGTCAAGGCGAACTCCATTTACAGACCATCGATTGGCAATTGAAAAACCTGTACAAAGTAGAGGCTGACTTCGTTCAACCACGTATCGCCTACCGGGAAACCATCCAAAAATCCGCCACTACCAGTTACCGGCACAAAAAACAATCCGGAGGTGCAGGTCAATTTGGCGAAGTACACATAAAAATCGAACCTTATGTGGAAGGTGCACCGGAACCCCAAGGATTCAACGTCAGAGGCATTGAATTGATAGACCTGGACTGGGGTGGAAAACTGGAATTCGTAAACTGTATAGTCGGGGGAGCCATCGACGCACGTTTCTTACCTTCCGTACTCAAAGGTATCTTGGAAGTCATGGAAAACGGTCCCCTTACAGGTTCCTACGTACGCGATGTACGGGTCATCCTTTTCGACGGAAAAATGCACCCGGTGGACTCTAACGATATTTCTTTCAAACTCGCCGGTGCACACGCCTTCAAAGACGCATTCCTCAACGCCGGTCCCAAACTCATGGAACCCATCCACGAAGTCGTGGTGAAAGTACCCGAAGAAATGATGGGGAACGTAATGACGGACCTCCAATCCCGCCGGGCAGTGGTAATGGGAATGGAAGGCGAAGGAAAATACCAGAAAATCACAGCTAAAGTCCCCTTGGCGGAAATGTACAAATACTCCACCTCACTCCGTTCCCTGACCCAGGGAAGGGGAAGCTTTACTTCGACTTTCGACTCGTTCCAAACCGTACCCCCGAACGTCCAGGAAGAACTCATCAAA
>CAZQPD010000131.1:0-9198 GCA_964595235.1 uncultured Polaribacter sp. | reverse complement strand
ACCTTTTTTGATACTGATTTAACCAGTTCATTATCAAAAATATAATTATTATTTTTTTGACAAGTTTTAAATATCTCCGTTATTACTTTTTGTTTCTTATTCATTTTATACTCATTTATCCGTTTCTTTTCAAAAACGGTTTAGCTGTCATAATTATTCAATGGATTATACTGTACAAATGTACAAAATTATTCATGCCGGAACTGGACAAAAAACCGTCTTGTGTGCTATGCACACAAGACAGTAATTCCGGCAAGGGGCAAACGTAATGCCGTATAGAAATTACGTTATTTTCCCGTAAGCGGTAAAATTTTATACCACTCCTTGTGCCAGCATGGCATCCGCCACTTTGACGAATCCGGCTATATTGGCGCCTTTTACATAATCGGTTTTGCCGTTTCCGTTCTGCCCGTATTGCAAGCATGAAGCGTGTATGTCTGCCATGATTTGTTTGAGTTTTGCATCTACTTCCTCGCGTGTCCAGTTGTAACGAAGTGAATTTTGACTCATTTCGAGTCCGGACGTAGCCACACCTCCGGCATTGGAAGCTTTGCCAGGTGCATAGAGGATACCTGCTTTCTGGAAACGCTCGATGGCTTCGGGTGTGGAGGGCATATTGGCACCTT
The DNA here is from genome assembly GCA_964595235.1 of uncultured Polaribacter sp. Lineage (GTDB taxonomy): Bacteria > Bacteroidota > Bacteroidia > Flavobacteriales > Flavobacteriaceae > CAZQPD01. The sequence goes on along the minus strand of CAZQPD010000131.1, from coordinate 8,572 downwards.
CCGCCACGCAGATGACTCCGTTGTCGAGAAGTGTTTGGGCATCTTTGCCGTCGAGTTCGTTCTGTGTGGCACAGGGTAGAGCAATATCACATTTTACTTCCCAGGGACGTTTTCCTTCGTGAAAAGTAGCAGAAGGGTATTTTCCGGCATATTCACGGATACGTCCGCGTTTGACGTTTTTCAATTCCATGACATAGGCGAGTTTTTCCTCATCGATACCGTCCGGGTCATACACATAGCCGTTGGAATCGGATAGTGTGACTACTTTGGCACCGAGCTGGATGGCTTTTTCGGCTGCGTATTGGGCTACATTTCCTGAACCTGATATGGTGACGGTCTTTCCTTCCATATCATCACCGGTGGTTTGCAACATGGTTTGTGTAAAATACACCACACCGTAACCCGTGGCTTCCGGGCGAATCAACGACCCGCCGAAAGTCAAGTCTTTCCCGGTAAGTACACCGGTAAATTCATTGCGCAATTTCTTGTATTGTCCGAACAAATAACCGATTTCGCGTCCGCCTACTCCGATATCACCAGCCGGCACATCGGTATTGGCACCGATATGGCGGAACAATTCACTCATAAAAGCCTGTGCAAAACGCATGACTTCCAAATCGGATTTTCCTTTCGGGTCGAAATCCGAACCACCTTTTCCTCCTCCCATAGGCAAGGTGGTCAAAGAATTTTTGAATACTTGTTCGAACCCGAGAAACTTCAATATGGACAGGTTTACACTCGGATGAAAACGCAAACCGCCTTTGTACGGACCGATTGCCGAATTGAACTCGACCCGGTATCCGCGGTTTACTTGAACTTCGCCCTTGTCGTCCACCCATGGTATTCTGAACATAATAATACGTTCAGGCTCGACCATACGTTCGAGCAATTTGCTGTTCTGATACTTTTTGTTGTCCTCGATAAAAGGTATCACACTTTCCATCACCTCGCTTACTGCTTGAATAAACTCGGGTTGATGGGGATTGCGGCGTTTTACACCTTCGATGAATTGTTTGAATCTATTTTCCATTGCAGGATTTTTATTTGTTAATATTGCAAACAAAAATAACATTAAAAAAAATATGACAAACCTGATTTGTATCATTTGTTGTTAAATTTTTTTTAGAGCATGTTTGCATTTAATAAAAATTATTCAACAAAAATTGTCGGTAGGCAGTTTTTTAGTAATTTTGTCTCGTCTATTATGAGTTTCTTATGACTCGCAAATATATTATATAGGTATGACCACTGAAACGAATAAAAAGCCCCCGCATAGGGTTACTACTGACTTGGAAGCGGTAACCATCCGGTTCGTCGGGGATTCCGGCGATGGGATGCAACTCACGGGAACTCAATTTTCCGATACTTCGGCGCTGTTCGGAAACGACATCGCCACTTTTCCCAACTATCCGTCCGAAATAAGGGCACCGCAAGGCAGCCTGTACGGCGTATCGGGATTTCAAGTGCATTTCGGACGCAAGGATATCGCTACCCCGGGTGATGAAGTCGATGTGCTGGTCGCCATGAACCCGGCTGCCCTCAAAATGAACATCAAATCTCTAAAACCCGGGCAAATGCTCATCGTGGACTCGGATGCATTTACCAAAAAAAATCTGGAAAAAGCCCATTACGATTCCAATCCGCTCGAAGACGGCAGCCTCGAAAATTACAAGGTCATCGAAGTAGCTATGACCACCCATACGCGGGATGCGTTGAAAGATATGGATTTGGACAACAAAAGCATTTTGCGGAGCAAAAACATGTTCGCACTCGGCATGGTGTACTTTATCTTTCACCGTCCGATGGAACATACTCTCGAATTCCTGCAAAACAAATTCAAGAACAAACCCAAAATCATCGAAGCCAACACCAAAGTGCTCAAAGCAGGGTATTATTTCGCCGAAACCCTGGAACTCATTTCCACTACCTATACCGTAGCTCCCGCCGAAATGCCCAAAGGCACTTACCGTATGCTCAACGGCAATACTGCTACCGCTTGGGGGCTCATCGCCGCCAAACACAATTCCGGATTGGAACTGTTTCTCGGTTCATATCCCATCACCCCGGCTACCGATATATTACAAGAAATGGTCAAGCACAGCTACTTCGGCATTAAGACTTTCCAAGCCGAAGACGAAATAGCCGGTGTTAGCTCTGCTATCGGAGCCTCTTTTGCCGGGGACTTGGCAGTCACGACCACATCAGGTCCCGGATTGGCTCTCAAAAGCGAAGCCATCGGACTCGCTGTGATGATGGAACTGCCACTGGTAGTCATCAACGTACAGCGGGGAGGTCCTTCTACCGGCTTGCCTACCAAAACCGAACAATCCGACCTGCTGCAAGCCCTCTACGGGCGCAACGGGGAAAGCCCCGTAGTCGTATTGGCAGCCAGTACACCCGCCAACTCTTTCGACTTCGCTTACGAAGCTTGCAAAATAGCCCTCGAACATATGACCCCCGTCATCCTGCTTACCGACGGCTATATAGCCAACGGAGCGGCACCCTGGAAAATCAAAAGACTCGACGAATTACCACCCATACATACACGATTGGTCAAAGACGACGGCAAACCTTATACCCCTTATCAAAGGGATGATGATACGCTGGCGCGAAATTGGGCGGTACCCGGAATGAAAGGAAAAGAACACCGTATCGGCGGATTGGAAAAAGACAAACTATCCGGCAATGTGTCTTACGACCCCATCAACCACCAATACCAAGTCAACATCCGTGCTGAAAAGGTAAAACGTGTTCAAAACAGCATCCCGGCAGCCAAAGCGGAATATAGCCCCGAAGGCGACCTGCTCGTCATCGGTTGGGGTGGAACATACGGAAGTTTGAGTACGACGGTGGATGAACTCAACAAAGAAGGCTACAAGGTAGGGCATTTACACTTTAACTATATCAACCCGCTCCCGTCCGGTGTTCCGGATATACTCTCAAAATACAAAAATATCATCGTCTGCGAACTGAACAAAGGACAATTCGTCAAGGTACTTCGCAGTCAATTCGGCGGGTTTAGATTCCAACAATTCAACAAAATACAAGGGCTGCCCTTCTCGGTGTCCGAACTCAGGGAAAAATTCAAACAAATCATTAGCCACAACGAATAATCATGGAAATAAAACAATATACTTTCAAAGACTTCCAAAGCGACCAGGAAGTACGCTGGTGCCCCGGTTGTGACGACTATGTGGTACTGCGTTCTATCCAAAAAGCTTTACCGCAAATGAACCGTAAGAAAGAGGATTTCGTCTTTGTATCCGGCATCGGGTGCTCATCGCGTTTTCCCTATTATGTCAATACCTTCGGGATGCATACCATCCATGGTAGGGCGGCGGCTATCGCTACGGGAGTGAAGCTGGCAAATCCCGGATTGAGCGTATGGGTAGCCAGTGGTGACGGCGACTCCATGGCTATCGGTGGGAACCATTTCATACACACCATACGGAGAAATGTCGATGTGAATTATATTCTGTTCAATAACGAAATATACGGACTGACCAAAGGACAATTCTCTCCCACTTCCCTACTGGGGCAAAAGACCAAAACATCACCCTACGGCAATACCCAACCGCCATTCAACCCGGGAGACCTCGCCATCGGTTCGGGTGTGCGTTTCTTTGCCCGGCTCGCCGGAAATTCCCCCAAAGAAATGATCCCCGTATTCGTGGAAATGGACAAATTCCAAGGAACAGCATTGGTGGAAGTATTGCAGAACTGCGTCATTTTCAATGATGGAGCCTACTCCAAATACACGGATAAGGCAGTGAAAGACGACAAGATATTACACGTAGAGCACGGCAAACCCATGATATTCGGAAAAAACAAAGACAAAGGACTGGTGCTCGACGGCTTGAAATTAAAAGTAGTCAATATAGGGGAAAACGGCATTACGGAAAACGACATACTCGTACACGATGCCCACGAACCCGACAAAGCACTTCACCTGATGCTCGCCGGACTTGAATATCCGCTGGTCACCGGTATCATCCGCAGTGTCAACGAACCCACCTTCGGCCAACGCGAAAGAGCCCTGGCGGAAGAGGTAAAAAAACACACCAAGTTCAAAACACCCGACGACCTGTTCATGTCGGGCGAAGTATATACGGTATCTTAAACTCTCAAAGATATATACCATGGGACATATAGCCATCATCGTCTTTCTGCTGTCCGGCATCGTTCTGGTAGCCGGAGCCAATGCACTGTCGAACCTGATATCACACAAATCCGACAACCCTTCCAAACGCGAACCTTACGAAAGCGGTATGGTAACCCAAGGACGTACCTGGGTACAGTTCCGTGTGGGCTATTACCTCTACGCGGTACTCTTTCTCATATTCGATGTGGAAGTGGCATTCCTCGTGCCTTGGGCGGTAGTCTATAAGAAAATGGGCGGCATCGCACTGGTGGAAATATTAATCTTTCTCATCATTCTCGGGCTGGGATTAGCCTACGCCTGGAAAAAACAAGCATTAAAATGGGAATAAAACTGTTCAAACGAAACGATATCGGCAAAGACTTCCCCGGAGAAGTAATCCCCGGCGGTAACGGCGGGAACATCATTATCGGCGCCATAGACGATATCATCAATTGGGGGCGCAAAAACTCACTTTGGCCCCTGTATTTCGGCACCAGTTGTTGTGCTATCGAAATGATGCAAACCGGCGCCTCAAAGAACGACTTTTCCCGCTTCGGATTCGAAGTGGCGCGCCCTTCCCCGCGGCAGGCCGATCTCATCATCCTCGCCGGTACCATTACCAATAAGATGGCTCCGGTATTGCGCCGCCTGTACGATCAAATGGCAGAACCCAAATACGTCATCGCTATGGGTGCTTGCGCCATTTCCGGCGGACCTTTCTTTTACAATTCGTACTCTGTGGTCAAAGGCGCCGACCATGTCATACCCGTAGATGTGTACATACCGGGGTGTCCGCCACGTCCGGAAGCATTGCTCGAAGGAATGATATTGCTCCAAAAGAAAATAGCCAAAGAAAAAATGAAACTTCGTAAAAATCCCATAGACGGATTCGACCAAGGACTTCATAAATAATCCGAATCATGACGAACCAAGAATTACAAAATATTATCTCCAACTGGTCGGAAGGTTTGGAATTTACCGAAGAAAATACGGAATTCCTCACCCTGACCGTTCCGTCCGGCAAATGGCACGATATCGCCGTCCGGCTAAAAGAAAACAGCGACACTGCCTTCGACTACCTGTTCTGCGTCACCGGAATGGACTGGGGCGAAAACCTCGGAGTAATCTACCACCTGCGCTCCACCGTCCACGGTCATGAAATGGTAGTCAAAGTCCATACAGAAGGTAGGGAGAAAGCGAACCTGGATACCGTCAGTGACATTTGGCGTACCGCCGAAATGCACGAACGCGAAATCCATGACCTGTTCGGAATATACTTCAACAACCATCCGAATATGAAAGTCCTCATTCTGCCCGAAGGCTGGAAAGGCTATCCCCTGCGAAAGGATTATCAGGACGATACCAATATGATCATTCGTTAAATCGAGACAAAATCACGACTATGGAACTCTTTCCCAACGACCACCTCACAGCAGCCGAAGACATCCGGACTGACGAGTATAAAATCAATATGGGACCACAGCATCCCGCTACACACGGTGTGTTGCGCCTGGTACTCACCATCGACGGGGAAATCATTAAGAAGGTGGAACCCGACTTGGGCTACATACACCGCTCTATCGAGAAAATGTGCGAGCGCGATACTTACCAACAAATCGTGCACCTGACCGACCGGATGGATTACCTGTCATCTCATATCAATAACGAAGCCGTGTGCCTTGCCGTTGAGAAAGCCCTGGGCATAGAAGTATCCGACAGGGTCAAAGTCATCCGTACCATCATCGGGGAACTGACGCGTATCGCTTCGCATACCCTGTGGTGGGGGGTCATGGGTATGGATCTGGGCGCCCTGACGACCTACTTTTACGGTTTTCGTGACCGCGAAATGATAAACGACATTTTCGAAGAGACCTGTGGTGCCCGTCTGACGATGAACTATAACGTCCCCGGCGGCTTGATGTACGACATTCATCCTAATTTTGTGCCGAGAACCAAAGCCTTCGTCGAACATTTCAAAACCAAACTACCCGAATACGACCGCTTGCTCACGGGTAACGTTATTTTCGAAAAACGTACCAAAGGAGTCGGGATTTTGACCAAAGAAGATGCCATCAGTTACGGAGTGTCAGGTCCCGTGGCACGGGGGTCGGGTGTTCACAGCGATATCCGTAAGATACATCCCTATTCGGCTTATGACCGGGTGGAGTTCGATGAGCCTTTGTATCAAGACGGAGATTCATACGCCCGCTACAAAGTCCGTATGGACGAAATGCGGCAATCCCTCCGCATCATAGAGCAACTCATCGACAACATTCCCGAAGGAAGCATCAAAGAACCCACCAAAGCCGTCATCAAACTGCCCAAGGGTGAATATTACCAAAGGGTGGAAACGGCGCGTGGCGAACTCGGTGTGTATATCAATAGCGATGGCGGAAAGAACCCTTACCGGGTGAAATTCCGTTCGCCGGGATTCTCGAACCTTTCGGCATTGGACAAAATGGCGCGCGGTAGCAAAATCGGCGATCTGGTGGCAATGATGGCAACACTGGACCTGGTCATACCGGATATCGACAGATAATTAATAAAAAAACACTGCTGATCATGTGGAATATTGCATTAAAACCTACCGATTGGATTCACGGATTGCTCACCGGTTGGTTCCCCGGACAGGAAATGACGGTCAGTATCATCGAAATGGTATTGATAGCCCTGTTCTACCTGATGGTCTTTGCCGTCGCCGGCTTGTACCTCGTCTTGTTGGAACGCCGGGTAGCGGCATGGATACAGTTGAGAATGGGTCCGAACCGCGTAGGACCTTTCGGCTTGTTCCAGACGATTGCCGATGCTATAAAACTCCTGTCAAAAGAGCTGACGGGGACGGTGAAAGCGGACAAATTCCTGTACAATCTCGCTCCGTATTTTCCCATAGCCACCGCACTTATCGCTATGTCCGTATTGCCCTTTTCGAAAAGCGTACAGGTGTATGATGTCAATATCGGGCTGTTCTTTCTGACGGCGGTATCGTCTGTCGGTGTGATGGGGATATTATTAGGAGGTTGGGCGAGTAACAACAAATATTCGCTGATAGGTGCCATGCGTAGCGGTGTACAAGTGATCAGCTACGAACTGTCGGTGGGCTTGTCCATGCTGACCATGGTGCTTTTGACAGGCAGTTTACAATTGTCCGAAATCATCGAAATACAACGCCAAGGTGGCTGGTTGATATGGCAAGGACATATACCGGCGGTCATCGCTTTTATGATATTCATGATAGCCGGGACTGCGGAGACGAACCGTGCCCCCTTTGACCTGGTCGAAGCCGAATCGGAGTTGGGAGCGGGCTACCATACGGAATATTCCGGGATGAAATTCGCGTATTTCTTTCTCGCCGAATTTATCAATATGTTTATCATCGCTTCTATCGCCGTAACGCTGTTTTTCGGCGGCTGGTTGTCGCCTTTCGGTATTACGGACGACATCTATTGGATGCAACCCGTATGGTTTGTCATCAAAGTCTTGTTAATCATCTTGCTGATGATGTTTTTCAGGTGGACCTACCCGCGGTTGCGAATCGACCAAGTATTGACGTTGGAATGGAAATACCTCTTGCCGTTGAACCTGATGAATATCGTACTGATGGCGGTAGTGGTATGGCTGGGATTAACATTATAAAAAAACCAATGAACAGATGAGTTATTTCGGAGAAATAATCAGAGGGATTAAGACCCTGCTTACCGGGATGAGTGTCACGGGGAAGTATTTCATACGTGCCCGTAAGGAAATCATCACCCGCGAGTATCCCGACAACCGTCACGAGTTGAAAATGTTCGAGCGGTTCAGGGGGGAAGTCATCATGCCTCATGATGAGAATAACGAACATGCTTGCACAGGTTGTTCGTCTTGTGAAATTGCCTGTCCGAACGGCAGTATTGAGATTATTTGGGACAGGGTGGTAGATCCGGAGACGGGCAAGAAAAAGAAAATCATCGACAAGCATATCTACCACTTGTCCATGTGTACCATGTGTGGGTTGTGCATTCAAGCCTGTCCGACCAATGCGATCGTATGGGGACAAAATTTTGAAAATTCCGTTTTCGACCGAGCTGAACTAACCAAAATATTAAACAAACCCGGTTCGAAAGTCCGAGCCGATGTAAAAGAGTAATATGGAAAGAGTCATATTTTACATTATCGCTTTCATCGTACTGTGGGCGGCTATCGCTTCGGTAACGAGTAAAAAAATATTAAGGGCGGTGGTCTATTTGCTGTTCGCCCTGTTAGGTATAGCCGGGATATACTTTATGCTGGATTATACCTTCCTGGGTGCCGTTCAGATGGCGGTATATGCCGGGGGTATCATCATCCTGTTCGTATTCTCGGTATTTCTGGTCCATCATGTGGACGGGGAAATAGAGGAACCTGCCTTGGGCAGAAAACTGTTGATGGCGGCGCTGACGTTCGCCGGAGCTG
>CAZQPD010000130.1:0-3032 GCA_964595235.1 uncultured Polaribacter sp. | reverse complement strand
CGTGTTTGAGAGTTTTTCAGCAGACCCTTATTAGTGGGGGAAAGCTTTGGGGTGTGTCCATTATTATGGATAACCGTTTATACGCCCGTACTACCGAATCCTCCGCTGCCGCGCCCGGTTGTGTCGAGTTCCCCGGTTTCTTCCCACAGGGCGCGTTCATGCCTGGCGATGACCATTTGGGCTATCCGGTCGCCGTCCTGTACCGTATAATCCGTATCCGACAGATTGACCAGTATCACGCCTATTTCACCGCGGTAGTCGGCATCGATGGTGCCCGGTGCATTCAGCACGCTGATTCCTTTTTTTGCAGCCAGTCCGCTACGGGGACGTATTTGTGCTTCATAACCGGGAGGTAGGGCGATATACAGCCCGGTAGGTATGACGGCACGTTGCAAAGGTTTGAGTACGATGCTTTCTCGCAGGTGTGCCCGGAGGTCCATTCCTGCGGATAAGGCGGTTTCATAAGCCGGTAGCGGGTGTCCCGACCGGTTGATGATTTTTATGTTTAGTCCTTGTTTCATACGGCGTCAGTTTATGATGGCTATTTTGGTCATGACATGTTCTTGGTTATCGCTGGTGGTCAGTAGTACCAGATAGATACCCGAAGCGACTTTTTCACCGGCGAGGTTGGTTTTGTCCCATACTACCCTGCCTCCCATAGCTTCCTGGTTTTCCTTGACATTGGTCTCATAGACCAGGTTGCCGGCGCTATCGAGTATTTTGACGTTGGTACCATAGGGAAGGTGGTTGCCGTTTCGCCCGTCTATGGTGACGTATTCGTGGTATTTCCTTACGGGGTTCGGGAAAGCGTAAGCGCTGACCAGATGGTCGCCATAAGGCGCAATATGGCTGTCGAAAGCGACGATTCCTTTGTCCGTAGCGAAATATACCAACCCCGTATCCGGGTCGAAATCGATTTTCAATATCCGGTTCGAAGGCAGGGGGGAGTTCATAGTATTGAACAGGTGCAGGGTGGTTTTTCCGTTGGTTCCTGTGTGCAATACCCCCTCGTTCGTTCCGAACCATTTGGTGTCGGCACCGTCCACACAGATGCTGTTCACACTTTGCTCGCCCAGTAGAGCTTCTCCGAACTCGTCGTCTTCCCCGTAGTCTATGACGATGGGAGCGGCGTTGAACGATGTGTCGAAAAAACCCGGAGAGCTGTTGAAAACCACCAGCCCCAGGTTGGTGCCTATCCATATGCGGTTTTCACGATCTACCGCCAAGGATCTCACGTAATTATCAGGCAGGTCACCTTTGTTTATTTGGGTAGTGAGCCGGGTCTTTTTGCCCGAATATTTGTTATATACAATGGCACCCATGGTGTATGAACTGATCCAGATATTTCCGGAATGGTCGATGATTAGGTCGCCGAGACCGGTGATGTCGGGGACTACTTGTGACAAGTTGAAAAGTTCCCATTCCCCGCTACCGGGGTCGTATTTTTTCAGCAGGTGGTCCACTGCCACTTGTGCCACCCAAAGATTTCCCGTTTCGTCGATGACTCCACCCGAGACACGTACAGGAGAGTAGCTGACTCCTTGCCAACTTTCCAATGGGCTATTGTCCGGTGTCCACCATTCTTGCAATTGGTCGTTATTCAGTACACTGATACCGTCTCCGTAAGAGGTGATATAGACTTTCGACGGGTCGTCCGCTGCATAGCAGATATCCACGTTGTCACGTGTAGGTATGCCGTCTGTTCCGAACGGAATGTGTTTCCAGTTGCTCCCGTCGAAATGATCGACTCCACGGCTGTTTTGCAATGGTGCGAAAGAGGTGGAATGACCACCGTACACCACCCATAATTGCCCGTTGGAAGCGTTGATGGAAAAAGGTTTGTTGCTGGATGGACCCGGAGGATGTATTTCGTCGAATTGGTAGAGTGCATTGAGCGGACTGCTCAAAATACCGAAATTTTCCGTAGCGGTATATAGCCGGTTCTCATATACTTGTGCGGTATTGGCGCGGAAATAATACTCCGGCTGGTAAGAAGAAGTGATTTGGAATTGGTTTTGAAAAACTTCATTGACAGCCAGTACTTTATGCTGGCTGGTTATGAGTAGCAAGCCGCCGGATACCCGCAGGTCCTTGACGGGTTCATCCATGTTCAATACGGGAGTCAGATTACCGCCGTTGAGCTGGTATATGGTGTTTTCAGAGGAGGCTAATACCTGGTTATCGAATACGGTGAGGTTCGTGAAGTTTGCATTGCCGGAGTGTGTCCATTGTGCCGCATCCACCAGTAGCGGGTTGTCCGCTTGTGCATGGTATATACCTTGGGTAGTGGCGGCATATATTTGTCCGCCGGATACCAGGCATTCGTTGACATAAACTTCCGACGAGCCTTCCCCGATGAAATAAGTGTCGCCGAACGAGTCCGATGCTGTGTCATATACTACGATACCGAACGGGGTGGAAATAAACAAACTTTCCTCGTATGGCAATATATGGTTGATTGATTTGTCATTGACAGGAGCGAAACCGGCTATTTCCGTTTTCAAAACGATGTCGTTGCCGGGGCGGATGATTTCCAAATATCCGTTCTGGTTACCGATGTAAATGTCACCATTTGTTTCATCGAAATACATGGAAGAAGTATCAGAGCCTGATAGTCCGTTTACCGAAGAGATTTTCCGGTATTCGTTCGTAAGGCGGTCATAGAGGAAAACACCCCTGTCGGTAAGGGCTGTGATATTCGAATCGTCGATATGAAAATCATAGACTTTGTGATAGGAAAAGAAATCCTTCCACTTGCCGGAGTAGTCGTTCTGTGCAGTCGATATCCACGGGATGCAAAGCAGGATGCTGATAGTAATGCGGATGTTCATATTCCTGTGATTGATGGTATTGTTATGTTAACGTTCGATGGGTTCTTTGTGTTGTGTCTTTTCTTTGTTTTTGTTCTTTTTTTCTCCGGAAGGGAAAATCAGTTCCCTGTATTTGTTGAAATTCACTTGCCAGGAAATGCCGACACCGCGTGTATATCCTTGTTCCTCGTCGGTAAATTGATAGTCGGTTTTCCTTTGGAA
>CAZQPD010000129.1:0-5688 GCA_964595235.1 uncultured Polaribacter sp. | reverse complement strand
ATTGGTTGGTGGTGCCTCCGTCCATGAAAGATTCGTCGTTCATATACAAGCGGATGGTGGGTCCGGTGTTGTCGTCAGGGGCATTTTCGTCTATTCCGCCCACCGTTATGTTCAGGTCGTAGCCCGATTTGTCGGTAAGGTCGTTATAAACGTAGAAGCTTAATTTTCCTTTGCCGTAGGCTTGCCGTATGTCTTTCGGGGCGACGAAGTCGAAAGAGAACAGCCCGTCGCTAACGGTGGCTTGTCCCCTGTGGATGATACTCTCCCGCACTTCGAAGGGGAATACGACGGATTCGGGGTCGTTCGCCAGTGTATGTTTGATATATGATTTGTCGTAAATCGCCACTTGCATCATACCGTTGTACTCCGGCAGGAAGTCGCCTCCGGCGGTGGTTATCCTTCCGGAAAACTGTACATGGGACAACCCTTTGATGGTGTCCAGAGGTTGGGATACGGGAACACCGTTCATATGTGTAAGTTCCACTTTGGGCTGCGGAATAGCCAGTTTCATAGCCGGGTCGCCGAACGAGAAAACGAAAAACCGTTGTTTTTCATAGGTATTAAGATTTTTTGTCTGCATCAAGCTCTCACTGATGCTTCTCCGTTCACCGTCATATTCGAGTAATTGCGGGATAAGGGCGATGTTGATAAACTTGCCTGCCAATGCCCCCATAGCCCTGGCCGTGGCTATCAAGTGTGCCGTTCCCCCATGTGGGTTCCGCATACACAATTCGCCTGCGGTATTGGGGCGTGCGGGGTTGTCGAAGCGGGCAAATTCACAGGAGATGATGACAAAAGTGGATAGTTTGTCGAAGTTGTTCCAAGCCCTGATTTGGTCGGTCTCCATAATGCGTTCATCTGCCAATCCGTCTTCGCCGCCATGACCGAAATAGTTCATCATCAACACTCCTCTGTCCATCATTTCATCGAATTTCCTGTTGAAATCCGGATAACGGGCGCCTCCGGCCACCGATTGCTGTACGAAAGCATCGGCATAGAGTTTTTTGATGTTGAATACAGGACGGTTTGCATCGATATCATTGGCAATGATATCAATGGTTTCAAAGAAAATATCCTCCCAGGAGGAATCTATATCATCAATGGCAAGCATCAGGCGGTTTCGCCAATCCCCTTTGGTACCGGTGGTGTAATAATGCAGGATTTTGTCCACCATTTCGCGGGCTTCCTGGACGTTGCGTACAGGCATCCGCGATACGGCGAGATCCATTGTCTGGAAGGAATGTTCGTTTTCGAGGTCTCCCTCTTCTTCATCGCTGACCACGGCAAAAAAGTCGTCGGTCACCATCGCAGACGATTCGCCGAAGCTCTCGTAAAATTCGAAAGAAGGGACGACAAATTCCCCGAGGTTCATTATGTTCCGGTAGTCGTTCGAGGTATCGCCGAACAGGAGCAAATAACGGGTACGGGGTTCCGAATGCAGATAGACATGCCGTACGAAATCCCGTATAGCCGTGATATCCGTAGCTCCCGAGGAGAACTCGTTGTATATCTTATACAGTGGTACTACTTGTACATTCATATTCTGTGTATCGCGGTAGAAATCCGCCAACCTTTCCGCTTCCCCGGTGAGTTCACGCGAAGTGATGATGAGATAATCCACTCCGGACATGGCGTGTAAATTTTGGTTTTCCACATGAGCATCTCCGGGGATGAACGCATGGCGGTAATCCTGCGGATGAACGGCGATAAATTCTTTTATCCCTCCGGGATAATTGAACCACAATACACCGTTGTCATTATGCAATGGTACCTTCGCGGGGTGAATGGGGTCGCTGACATCCCATACATTGTATTCCTGGGCGTTTTGGAGGCGGTATTGCACCTGTGAATGACCGGCAGCATCGAAGTTCCTGAATCCGAACTGTTTGCCATTTCCCGCCAGGTGCTTCATCCCTATTACTTCGATATAATCCAAATAACCTTTTCCTGTCGGTGTGGACTGGAATGTCAAGCTGAAGTTCAGCTCTTCCGAAGTGGTGGTAACGGTAGCACTCTGTTCGCCCGCTCTTCCTGCCATGTGGGAACCCGTCTGTGACAATGAAATGGTATAGAGTTGGTTACCGTTCATTTCTACGAGCATCTCCGAACCGGACAGTTTGTTGGAATGCACTACCCTCGTCGTTACTTTCAGTGGGGTTTCCGTATCGATACGGTCGAAATGTATGAGAAAATTCTTTTGGTTTTCCACATTGAAATTTTCACCCTGCCACTGTCTTCCCATGGTGGAAATGCTGATGAGGTCCCGTTCGTGCAGGGCGTAAGCATCGTATTTTTCAATGATCAATGTGGGGTCGTCATATGTATCCGGTACATCTTGGATGCGTAATCCGTTTTCCTGCTTGATATGGATAAAATAGCACGCATGCCGGGTAAACGGGTTTTTCCTGTGTGCGATGCTCCCGCGGGTACCGTCGTGAATCCAATCATCGGGACCTTGTGCATAGAACAGAATGTAATCCCCACTGTCGAAACTGCCGTCTTCTTCGCCGTGAACATAGATGCTGTTCTCCATCAGTCCGGGATAACGCGGCTCTCCGATGACAAAAGGCAACATCTGACCTCCGTTGCCGTAGAGGGCTATGTGCCGCGGGTCAGTGCCGTCGAGGGGGACACCTAAATTCGTCAGGAAGTTCTTGTCGAGTCTATAAATTCCCGTGGTATCCACACAGAATTTGAACCATTGGCCGGAAGCCAGTACCGAAGTGGTAATATCCTGCCCTGTTCGTATTTCCCGGCGGGGTTCCAAAGTATATGACAAGTCGAAGGAAACGATTTTTTCTATCCTTCCGTCGCGAACGGTCAAGGGAACGAGCGAGCAGAACAGGGTACCGTTATCGCGTGTGGAAGTTACTTTCATTTCGATATGCGGCTTTCCCTGCGGGATACGGGATTGTGAGAGCAGTGTGCGTTCGGCGGGTGACAGGGGCTGGTAACGTACGGCGTCCAACCGGTAGGATTTGATTTGCATACCGGCGGGTATCTCCCAGCCATAGACGACTAGCGGATGACGGTTCTGACGGTCCACTCCTTGCCCCTTTACCACGGGAAGCCGGAAAGTGGCGCCTTCCGTGCCGGAAACGGTTTCAATTGTCCAATCCAACTCAAAATGCCGCCGCTCCTTTTCTTGTGCGTACAGTCCCGACACTGCTGTCATAAAAAACAACAACCATATTTTCTTCTTAACCCACATTACGTATTATAACGCAATTTACGATGATTAATTGTACCGGCAAAAAAAGTATTTATACGGTGTAAAAATATACATTATTTGCATAGCTTTTCGATCAGGTATTCCCACGTAAAGCATCCCCTCAAGAATACCGTTGAAATATAAAGTTGCAGGAGAAGTTTTATAGTGGATAGTTGATAGTTTTGAGTGGATAGTTGATAGTTATGAGTTATGAGTGGTTAGTTGATAGTTTTGAGTTATGAGTGGATAGTTTTGAGTTTTTAGTTGATAGTTAAGGAGCCCTGTCATTTCGACCGGAGAGATTAATCTTTTTCTAACCACCAATAACACGGTGCAGGCACAAAGGACGCTCATCCTGAATGACAGCAATCCTTAGTCGCTCCGCGCTGGTGATTTTCAGTGTAGCCTAAATAATATCGAACAGTTCCCGTAGCTCAATAATTCTCGGAGCGTGTTTGCCGATAGATTTGTTTTCAGGGTCGAACAAAACGGCTGACATACCTACTTGTATAGCCCCTAGTATATCAGCTTCATAACTGTCGCCTATCATTAAGCTATAATGTGGGATGGCTTTGGACTGCTGGAAAGCACGTACAAAAATATCCGAATCAGGTTTTCGTGCTCCCGCTTGTTCGGCTGTGACTACCGTATCAAAATAGCGGGCTATGTCTGCATTTTCCAATTTGGGTAGCTGTACTTCGTCAAAACCGTTGGTAATAATGTGAAGGCGGTATTTTCGTGAAGCGTAATCCAGAACTTCACGGGCGCCGTCGAACAAATGGTTGAACATAGGCAGGTATTTCAAGAACAAATCAGCCAATACCAGGATTTTTTCTTCACTGATGCTGTATTCCAACAGGTCAAAACTATCTTTTAGCCGGCCGTATTTCAGTTGTTCTTTGGTCACTTCACCGTTTCTGTACAGTTCCCAATACCTTTCATTCACAAGGCGGTAAACCGGCAAAAAACGCTCTACCGGCATATCTATCTTCATCTCGTCGAAACAACGCTTATAAGCGAGAGCCGCATTGGTATTAAAATCCCACAATGTGTGGTCCAAATCGAAAAAAATATGCTCAAATACCATGCCTGCAAAGATAATAAAAAAGAAATCAGTATTTTTACTTCATCAAAAAAATATTTCAAATGAAAAAAATCATAGTGTTATTATACTTTTTATCTACTTCGTTTTCATTATCCGCACAATTGGATACGCTAACATGGAAAAAAGCCGGTGCACAGCGCTTTCCGGATTTCGATAGCCGTTGGTACCGCGCACGAAGAGTTTGCGGTGCCGGACAAGTAAAAAGTATCGCTGTAGATCCGGATGATCCCGGCCACGTTTTCGCCGGTATATATGGGGGTGGAATTTGGGAAACACATAACGCTACCGATACGGCACACGTACATTGGAAATGCTTGACGGACAGTCTGCCGGCATTTGTCATACCAAGGTTAATATACCGGGACGGGAAACTGTACGCTGCTACGAATAACCGGATTATGAATAAATACACCTCTTCCCTGACGGAGAAATACGGGTTGGGTGTCATTAAGTATGAAAACGGAAAGTGGTCACTTCCCCGTCATACATTTGCCTGTTATGACTTTGATCTGGTGGAACACGCAGGCAAGCGTATTATTTATGCCATTTCCGCCTACCGGGTGTACCGCTCGGATGACGATGGTATGACGTGGACCGAAAACCGGGCTTTTACGGAAACATACAAAACCTACCGGGGCGAATTAGCCCGTATCCGGGCAAATCCCGCTAATCCTAAGCAGATATTCGTATCGCGTCATGCCAAGGAATCCCTGCTGTATTACTCTGCCGACGGTGGTGAATCATGGCAGGATATCACTTCCGTGTTTGAAAAATACTATGAAATACAAAACCCAAATGTACGCAAGAAAAGCGTGGAATTATATTATGAAACGGGCGAGAAAAGCATCTATTTGATATTGCGTACCGGTCCCTATGCATATGCCCTGCGTGCTACCAAGGACTGGAATGTATTGGAACCTTGTTATGACAAAGTATTGAGAATAAGCCCTATGATAAATACCGGCATGTGCCGTCTGGGAAACGGCGCTATGCTGCTCGGGGGAACTTACCTGCACTATGTATCCCCGGATGGAAACACTTCGGTACGTCTGAGGAATATCATCCACGATGATATACGGGAGTTGGTAATGGTGCCCCGCCACCGTGAAAAAGACACATTACTGTACATCGGACACGACGGGGGTATCGGTTTGAGCTTCGACCTGGGAAAAACTTACCGGAACATTACGGGAAATTTGAACCAGTTTCAAATATTCGGTATGACCGTCAGCCGGAAAGACGGACAACGCTACATTACCATCGGTGTTCAAGACGGCACCTGGTACCGGTTAAACCCCGGCGACGGGAAAGCATGGCGGTTACTTTCAATCTGTTGTGAAGGCTCGGTATATGGTAGATTTGATGACCCCGA
>CAZQPD010000128.1:0-2747 GCA_964595235.1 uncultured Polaribacter sp. | reverse complement strand
TAAGCGTATTATTTAATATTTTCTTTATCAATGATTTACCGATGAAAGTTATTTACTAAAAAACTTTTCTTCCAAAAGAATATCGGCATCAATATCTTTCAACGCAATTTTACCCAATATCAAATCCTTTTCTTTCCATTTGAGGCCGGTTCCGGGACTTTTTAGGGTGAGCATTTCTTCGGTCAATACGGTTCCTTTCCTTATGGGCACTTTGCTGACCAGGCTACGCGCCAATTTGTTTTTCGCCGCCAAAGTGGCAGGATCCACCTCCTTGACTCCGTCACCCAATGTCTTACGGGAATCCCTGATAAACCGTATCATTCTGGCAAATTCCTCCCTTTCGGCGCTACCCGCATGGTCGCTTCCTTTCATCGCTTTGTTCAAAGTAATGTGTTTTTCTATCACGGAGGCACCGAGTACGGCTGCCGTCACCGGAGCTACGATTCCGGTCGTGTGATCGGAAAAACCTACGATTTTTCCATAACGTTTTTTCAATGTATCCATCACCTTGAGGTTTACCCGTTCCAAATCGGCGGGATATTGGGAAATACACTGTAAGATGATGATATCTTTCCTGTCTTTTCCCAGAACTTCCACCGCATCGTCAATATCTTCCAGACTCGCCATGCCCGTGGAGATAATAACGGGCTTACCCGTTTCCGCCAAGCGCTGCAACAAGGGCAGATTGGTCAGGTCACGCGATGCCACCTTATAAAATGGCACATCCAGCCGCTCCATCATATCCACCGATGGAATATCAGTAGGGGTAACGAAGTATGTGATACCGCGCGCTTGGGCATATTCTTTGAGTTCCTTGTGTTGTTCTTCATCCAGTTCCAATGCCAGACGGTGTTCCCCGTAGGTTTTTCCGAAAGAATTCGGATTGTCGTATGGCTTATTGAAAGCCTCTTCGGTAAGCTCACAACTCATATCCCTCTTTTGAAACTTCACTGCATTGGCGCCTGCCTCTACCGCCATATCGATTAGCTGCTTGGCTATTTCCACACTACCGTTGTGGTTCTGTCCGATTTCCGCAATGATATATGCCGGCAACCCTTCCCCTACAGGCTCTCCGTCCAGATATATCTCTTTACGATTCTCACTTCCTATATCTCCAAATTTTTCATTGAAATACGAGTAAATCTTGGTTATCTCGGGCTTTGTCTTATCAAAATCTAACGCGAGCATCATATTCTCAACTATTTCCAATTGCTCACGCGTATCTATTGTTAAAAACTTATTATACCTCGACTGCAGTACATCCCAATCTTTATCTAATTTAATTATTTTATAATTAGTAAAATTCTTTCTAATGTATGGTGTTACATGCTCCTTATCAAAATCACTAACTGCTAATTTACCTATTTCCCTCAATGTTCCAATTCTAACAAATTCCGGAGCTAACGGTGACAATCCTTCTATATATGTGTAATCCGCATTATTTTCTGAAAAAATTTGATATACTTTTCTCGAAATATCCCGATTATAAATAGGATTATCCGCCGTAAATCTGGCTATAATATCATTTTCTTCAAATCCTTCAACAGACTGTACAAACCTTTTCAAAACATTTTCCGAATCTCCTCTTATAACTTTAATATTAGAATCAAATGCTTTCACTACAGATTCTATAGGGTCATCTGCCACATATCTCGTTGTCGCCACCACTATTTCATCGAATATTCCGGTATCTTTTACCGATTGGATGACTCTATACAGAAGGGGTGTGCCGTTTACCGACATCAGTGATTTTCCGCGAAGCCGGCTGCTCAACATCCGGGCTTGAATAATAGCAATTTTTTTCATTCGTTTGGTTTGTTTATCAATATATCAATTACTTTTTCCAATTTCCCCGATTGTGATAAATAGCGCTGGACAAATTCACGGAATACTCCTTCCCCTCCTTTTTTTTCCAATATCCAATCCGCCTCGCTTTTTATATAATCTTCCGCCGATGCGGGACAAGCGCTCAAGCCCACCTTTCTCATCAATCGTATGTCGTTAATATCGTCTCCGATATAAGCGGCTTCATTCCAAGCAATACCGTATTTATCCAACAGCTCCTCCGCCGCCTTGACCTTGTCCTTGATACCCATGTATAAATCCTCGATGCCCAATTTTTCCGCCCTTCTCGCGACGATCCGGGTATGTTCCCCGGTAATGATGGCAACGGGAATCCCCAATGCTTTCAGAAACACCACACCCGCACTGTCCGAAGTGTTAAATTTTTTCCACTCTTCCCCGCCGTTGTCATAATACATACCACCGTCTGTC
This sequence comes from uncultured Polaribacter sp., assembly GCA_964595235.1. Lineage (GTDB taxonomy): Bacteria > Bacteroidota > Bacteroidia > Flavobacteriales > Flavobacteriaceae > CAZQPD01. The sequence continues at coordinate 473 of CAZQPD010000128.1, read as the reverse complement.
CACACTCCGTCGATATCCGTGATAAATATTCTTATTTCCATCGCAATATTAGGATTATCCCGTTTTTCTTTTTCCATAGAACAGCACAAATATACAATATCCTTCGTATTCTACTGTACTTCGAATCACAAAAAGCATAACACACTGCTATATAGGGGCTGCTGAAAAACCCTCCAACACGTAAAATAGTACAACACAAAGAGCGAGGCTTGTCCCGGAGCATTTTGGGAAGGAACCTCTACAATAAAAGTAAAGGTAAAATCAAAAGATTTCTCCCTCCGGTCGAAATGACAGCGCCCCGAACTATCAACTAAAAACTAATAACTAGGGTCTGCTGAAAATCACAGAAGTGCCTGAATTTTTTAGCTTGTGAGATGATGATGTATATAAATACTTCGAATTGAACAAGTTAAAAAAGGCAGGTGCTTCTGTGGAACGAAAACACGATATTTTTGAATGATAAAAATGCACGA
>CAZQPD010000127.1:0-11434 GCA_964595235.1 uncultured Polaribacter sp. | reverse complement strand
GCAAGGTAACCAGGGAAGCTGCGGAGAAACAAGGATTGCGTTGTGATATTGTAGTACCCACGCCGGAAAACAAGTCCATGACTGCAGCATTGGAGAGTTATATCAAAGAGGCGAACAAGAGGGTGCATTAGTATGGTATTCTTGGTATCATAAAAAATTTTTATATATTTGCACCCGCAAAAAAACAGGTCCGGTAGTTCAGTTGGTTAGAATACATGCCTGTCACGCATGGGGTCGCGAGTTCGAGTCTCGTCCGGACCGCTGACATAAAAGCTCAACGTTAATGTTGGGCTTTTTTGTTGAGCTGGAATACAAGCCTGTCATCCCCAACTGCGTTGGGGACGAGTTCGAATCTCGTCCGGACCGCTGACATAGAAGCTCAACGAGAATGTTGGGCTTTTTTGTTGAGCTTGAACAGGGTCTGCTGAATAACTTTTATAGTTAATAGTTTTGAGTTATGAGTTGATAGTTGGGCGACGTTGTCATTTCGATATGGAGTGAGAAGTCTTTTATAGTTGATAGTTTTGAGTTATTAGTTGATAGTTGGGGAGCGCTGTCATTTCGACCGGAGGGAGAAATCTTTTTGTTTTATACTCCTGCGTTTTATTGAAAAGATTCCTCGTCGTTCGTTCCTCACTCTGTCGGAATGACAACTCGCTCGTGTCTCGCTCGTTCGGAATGACAGGGCGCTCCTAACGTCATTCGTCCGGAATGACAGGCTCCTTCACTGCTCTGCCCTTGTGACATCCGGCAAACCATGTCTTATTCCCCCTCTTGTAATAATTTCTCCCAATCCTCCCAAAAACCCGGATATGATTTACTCACTACTTCCGCATTTTCTATCCACAAGGGGATTTTTACCGACAGGGGTGCAAAAGCCATTGCCATACGGTGGTCGCCGTAAGTTTTTATTCGCAGGTTTCCCCGGATTTTTTCAGGTGGGGAGATATGGATACTATGTTCCGTGATACGTACCCCGGCGCCGGTCTTTTGCAATTCTTTTTTTAGCGCATTCAGCCGGTCAGTCTCTTTTATTTTCAAAGTCGTCAAACCCACGATACCGGTCTTGATTCCGAGTCCGGTACAAGCCACGGCAAGACTTTGAGCCAAGTCGGGATAAGCATTCAAATCGTATTGCATATGTCCAGGTAAAGCTTTTTTTTCGTGGGTAAGCCTGATGCCGTCACCGGTATAAGCCGTATGAACCCCCAGTGGTTCGAACAATACGGGCAACACACTATCGCCTTGCAACGATTCTTTTTCAAAACCGGGAAAATACAATTTCACGCCGGAATGCAGGGCGGCGAGGGAATAATAATATGACAAAGCGCTCCAATCCGGTTCTATGGTAAGGGAAAGAGCCTTTATTTTTCCCACCGGGCGGACACTGATATACGAACCTTCTTTCGACACCCATATACCGGCTTGTTTCAGTACCGACACCGTCATATCGATATAAGGTTCCGACACGATATGATTTTTTATCCGGAGCTGTAAGCCTCCGGCAAATAGCGGGCTGATCAACAACAACGCCGAAACGAACTGGCTACTGGTACTGCCGTCTATTTCGTATTTCCCTCCGGGAAATGCGTTCCCTGTTATCCGTACGGGGGGAAAACCCTCTTTCTCCAAATAATCGATTTGCGCGCCCATTTTACGCAGGGTATTTACCAGAGAACCGATGGGCCGGTTTAATAAATTTTCCTCCCCCCTCAATACCACATTTGCCCCCGGTTTGGCAGAAAAATAAGCGATGAGAAACCTCATGGCGGTCCCCGACATACCCAGGTGTTTTTCACCCGTATCACTTTCCAGTGCCCGGTCTAATATTTTCGTATCGTCAGAGGGGGAAAGCCCCTTCATATCAATACAACCTGGGAACAACCGGCTCAAAATCAACCATCTGTTTGACAAGCTTTTGGAACCCGGAATATGGATTTCTCCCCGGATCCTGCCGGTGTTCGTATAATCCAAATAAACGGTCATCGCCGGTTGTTATTTTTTATAATCAAACCCATCGTAACACCATATACGATACCGATAATCAAGTAATAAATCAAACTTTGCAACCAGGTACCCTCCCGGAATGCACGTGTAAAAAAAGCCAATGAACCGGTAGAAAACAGATTGTAAAAAAATTGGATAATACCGACGACGAGAACAAACACGAAGCCCAGGCGGATTACCATTTTATAGAAAGGGGCATGGTGTATTTTTCTATTCATGACGGATTGATTTTCGGGTTGTTATGATGCCTGTCGTGGTCTCTGGCAGATTTTTCTTCCAGGTTTCCGGAAAAAGCTTTTTCCAGGTCGGTACCGGTTTGGTTAGCCAGGCAGAGCAGGACGAACAATACATCGGCGAGTTCTTTGCCCAAATCGGCGTCTTTCTCATTTTCTTTTTCACTTTGTTCACCGTAGCGGCGTGCCATAATACGGGCGACTTCCCCCACTTCTTCGGTCAGAATAGCCATATTGGTCAGTTCGTCGAAATACCGTACACCGTGGGTTTGTATCCACCTATCGACTTTTTCTTGTAAGGATTTGATACACATGCTTTGATGATTTTCCTGTAATGGTCACATCAAAGGTAAGTATTTTTTAAAATCTGCCCGGGAAATTTCCTCTGCTCCCAAGCTCGCCAGATGCGGAGTATAAACCTGGCAATCGATAAGTGGGTATTTTTTCTCTTTTATCCATTCCGCCAAAGCGATAAAAGCGATTTTGGAAGCGTTTGACTCGGTGTGAAACATACTTTCCCCGCAGAACATGGTACCGATATCCAACCCGTATAAGCCCCCCACCAATTTATCCTCCTTCCATACTTCCACGGATTGTGCGATACCCCTGCGGTGAAGTTCCAGCATGCTGCGTTCCAGATCGTCTGTTATCCATGTTCCGTCGCTATCTTTCCGTTTTACGGTCTTACACATCCGGATGACTGTGGGAAAGTCCTCATTGAACGTAATACGGAATATACCCTTCCGCAACAGCCGCCGCATACTTTTGCTGACGTATAATTTTTCCGGAAACAACACCATCCGTTTTTCCGGGCTATACCACAATACCGGCATACCTTCGCTGTACCATGGAAAAATGCCTCTCCGGTACGCCAGGAGCAACCGGTCAGGATGAACATCACCGCCTATGGCAAGCAAGCCGTCTGTCCCGGCCGATTCAATAGACGGAAAGATATGTTCCTTACCTAATACAAACATGACATCGAGTAAAAAAATAATAAGGATCTGCTGAAAATCATTAGGTCAGAGCGTTAAGAAATCTTTTCAAATTATGTAAAGATTTCTCCCTCCGCTCGAAATGGCAGCGCACCTTAACTATCAACTAAAAACTCACAACTATCCACTAAAAAAGTTTTTCAGCAGACCCAACGTTAAAATGGAAGGTCGTCTTCCACTTGTGAATCCTGCGTACCCGGTTCCATGGTTTCCATATTATCCGGAGCGGATGGAGTGGGTGGAGCGGACGGAGCGGGAGGGGTTTGCGGGTTGACACCCGGAGCGACGGCTTCGAGTTTTTCTACTTTCCAACCGGCTAATGAGACAAAATACCGGGCTTCGCCTTCCGGGGATATCCATTCCCTTCCCCTGATATTATAGCTCACCTTGACCTGTTGTCCTTCGGCGAAAGCATCGAGCAACGAGGTTTTGTCCTGGATAAATTCTATGGGGACAAATTGCGGGTACTGTTCTTCCGTCACGATGACGAGTTCTCTTTTTCTGAATCCGTTAGCTCCGTATTCTTTGGTTTCACCTATTTTTTTTATACGCCCGATTAGTTCCATAATGTTTGATAGTAATTAATTGATTATTCGTATGACAAAGATAATATGAATCATTGAAAGTCCCGGAATACCGGTTTACGGAAAATTATCTGTAATCTTTTATTTCGGAAATTTCTTTGAGAGCTTCGAATATTTTATTGTTATCTATACGTAATTGGGCATTTAGTTGCCGTTTGATAGGTTCGTATGAGTTCATTTCCACCGGAGGGGTTTTGGATTCCAATTCTATGGCATATACTCCCTGTTTTCCGGCAATACCACGCAGGGTTTCACCTTCTTTCATATTCAACATAGCGCCTATGACTACGTCATTGTCGTTACCCAAAAGTCCCCTGTTGGGTTCTTCCATACTGATTTTTCCCGTGTTGATAACCCGGGTATTTTCGTTTTTTGCGATTTCTTCCAGCGAACCGGTTTCCATTTTGGCGGCTAACAGTTTGGCTTTCTTTTGTTCGATGAGAATGGGTTTTACGATGGGTTTGGCGTCTTGGACGTTCATCAGACCTTCTTTTTGTTTGCCGGATACTTGTACGACTACATAAGCTTTGTCCAGTTCGAATCTCTTTACATCGCCGGTTTTGGTGTCTTCATTGAATGCCCAGGCGATGATATGGGAGTGGCTATCGCCCGGGAGCCCGGGTATTTGGGTATCCCTTTTCATCACTTTCGAGGCTTTCTTTACCTGGTAATTTTTTTCTTTGGCCAATTCTTCGAAATTTTTTCCTTTGTTTACTTCCGATACCAGTGTTTCGGCGTCGATGAATATTTTGTTTTCGGTCTTTTCTGACGGGGCGATCAATTTCGCCAAATGAGCGAATTTTCTTCCTTCGAAAGTATCGGAAATATAGACGATATGGTATCCGAATTCTGTTTCCACCATTCCTATATCCCCTTTCTTATGTGAAAATACCCAATCGTTAAAAGCCGGAACCATTCTACCTTCTCCGAATATTCCCAGGTCACCCCCTTTGGATGCGGTGGGTCCGTCGGATTCTTCTTTGGCCATATCGGCGAAGTTTTCAGCATTTACTTTTCTCAACAGTTTTTCCGCTTTGGCTTTGGCTTCTTCTTTGGTACGGGTAATGCTTTCTTTGGCATTTCGCGAGCCTTTGTAGGCAATGAGAATATGGCTGGCTTTGGCTTGGAATACGGGTTTGATATCGATGAGTTTGGTGAGTTTGAAATAGCCTTTGTCGGCATATACTCCGTATATATCGCCAATGTTCATTTTGAATAAGGTATCCGAAACGGTGATACTGATGGATTTTTTATCGACAAATTGGTCTGAAAAACCTATATCCGAATTGACATCTACGAATTCCACCAATTTCGGTCCTTCGAGACGGGCAAAGTCGGGCTTTAATTTTTCCAATTCGTCTTTGAGTGCTTGTTTGTCTTCTTCGGAAGCCGCCAATTTAAAATATACGAACTGCAAGTTACGGGCGGGTTTTACCGTGTATTTTTTTCTGTGTTTTTCTATATAATTCTTTACATCGGTGTCGGAAATAGTTACGGCGCTGTCGGGAATGGAGTTGTAGAGGAGTTTTACCACTTTACCTTGTACCGTAGTATTGCGGGTCGTATAATACGTTTTGGCTTCGGGTGTGGAAACATAATAACCTGATTTGAGCAAGTTGAGGTACAGTTGTTGTCTCAAACTTTGTCTTTTGGCATCTTCGAAAGCCAACCAATTTGCCCATTGGCGTCCACCGTCTTCCTTGCGGTTGTCTTTCAGTTCTTGTATGTAGTTTCTCAACAGGTCTTCGTCGAACATACCCACTTCATTTTGGAACTGTGGGCTGTTCTTGATGGACGGATCATTGATAATGGCATCCCACAGGTCTTTCTCTCCAATGTCCACACCGGCTTTTTCGAGTTGTATTTCATATATTTTTTGTTTTACCAAATCGTTCCATACCTGTTCGGTGATTTGATCGTCCTTTGCTTTCGGGTTATAACTCTTTACCCTTTTTATCATGGATTGAAATTGTGTCTGGGTTATCTCTTCCCCGTTTATCTCACCTACCAATCCCATTTTTTTCGACCGGAAAAAATTCATAATATCGGTCGGGCTGGCGACAAAAGCAAATAATGCCAGACCGATGATAAGGATTAGAAATAATCCGCGTTCCCTGATTTTAGATAATATAGCCATAACTGATAAATTCTTTTAACAAATTTTAGGGCGCTAAAATACAATTAAGTATTGAAATAATAAAAAGAATTTTACCAGATATGGATAAATGAAATATTACCGATCATAAATACCAGGGATACCGGTAAAATAATTTGACAAACAGGTAAAATGATAATGTTGGAAATTCGTTGTTTCCGGGGTACCCAATCAACACAAAAAAAGTTATTAACAAAACATTTGTACAACACAAAACAATAAATCCCAGAAATACCCGTTAATACACCGCATATCGACAGGGGTATGAAAAATTTTTGTTAAAAACTTGTGGGCATAAATAAAAATTGTAACTTGCGCCCCTCATAAAATGTTTAAAACCATGAAGACATTTTTCAAGACATTTGTATTGTTGCTGACCATTGTGTCCCTGACAGGTTGTGGTGGAAAAAAGAGTGATTCCCTCACCGGTTGGACTACACGGGATATGGAAGCCGGCGGATTCTCTACCGCAAGTAAAAAATACAAAGGACAAAAAACACCTCCGGGAATGGTATTAATAGAAGGAGGAACGTTTACCATGGGTTCCGTACAAGACGATGTGATGTTCGACTGGAACACCACACCGCAGAGAATGCAAATACGTTCATTCTATATGGACGAAGCGGAGGTGACCAACAAAGAGTATATATTCTACTTGGAGTGGTTGGAGAAAGTATTCCCGCCGAATGACGAAAATTACAAACATATTTATACGTCTGCACTACCCGATACCCTGGTATGGAGGGACCGCTTGGGTTATAACGAAACATTGGTCAACACTTATCTGCGCCATCCCGCTTATGCAGATTATCCCGTCGTCGGTGTCAGCTGGGTACAAGCTTCCGACTATTGCAAATGGAGAACAGACCGTGTCAATGAAAAAATCCTCATGGATAAAGGCATTTTGAAAAATTTGTTTGAACTCGATTCATTAAAACCGGAAGGAAGAGACAACTTCGTTACCGATACGTATCTGATGAACCCCCGCTATATGTTCGATGGCGATTCCAGTATTTTTAGAAGAGGAATACCGGAGAAGAAACGCAGGAAGAGAGGCGAACCCAGACCCAGAAGAGGTCAATTCCAAGGGCGGCATGTCAAAGTATCCGACGGAATCTTACTGCCCAAGTTCAGGTTGCCTACCGAAGCGGAATGGGAATACGCCGCCAAAGCGCTCGTAGAAAACCGGGAATACAATAACCTTCGCGGAAGGAAAAAATATCCGTGGAACGGACGTTATACACGTAATAAGAGTAAAAAACACAGAGGAGATCAATTAGCCAATTTCAAATATAGAAAAGGGGATTATAGCGGGCTTGCCGGCTGGTCAAACGACGGAGGCGATATACCCGTAGCTGTCAAATCTTATCCACCCAATGCCTTCGGGCTGTATGACATGGCGGGTAATGTAGCCGAATGGGTGGCGGATGTCTATCGTCCTATTATCGATACCGAAGCCAATGACTTCAATTATTTCCGTGGTAATGTGTTTATGAAACCGCGTATCAACAGGGAAGGAAAAGTCGTCATTGCTGACTTCAGTAATATCGATTACGATACATTGGACAATGGAAAAATCGTCCCCGCCGACAGACCCGGAAACATCATCTATATCCCCATTACCAAAAGGGATGCGTTTATGCGCAATAATTATGAAAAAGCCTTCAACGTGGACTATCGCGACGGCGACCTCGCCTCTACACGGTATTACAACAAAGGAGAAGATATGGAAGTAAAACCGCGTATGTACAACCACCCCATTATTCCCAAAGTTCTCGGAGAAGGTGGTATGCGACGACAAATCTACGACGATAAAGAAAGAAGAACCCTTATCAGTAACAAAACACGCGTATATAAAGGTGGCTCATGGAAAGATCGCGAATATTGGCTCGACCCCGCACAGCGCAGGTACCTCCCCCAATATTCCGCTACCAATTATATCGGTTTCCGTTGCGCCATGGACCGCCTCGGACCGATGTCCACCGAGAAGAAAACCCCCTATCCTAAAATGCCGAAAAAGTAATTTTATACAAATATATGTCAAAACCCCGCCGGTATAAGGCGGGGTTTTTTTATATTTGCTCACGATGAATATAGAAGAACTATACCGCCTCTTTGTCCGTAGCGACGGCATCAGTACCGATACGCGAACATTGCGGAAAAACCAACTTTTTTTTGCCCTGAAAGGCGAACGTTTCGATGCAGGAGAGTTTGTGGACGATGCCCTGAACAAAGGCGCAACAGCAGTGGTAACCGAAAGAAAAAATCAAAAAGGTGACAACATTATCCCCGTGGACGATAGCCTGAAAACGCTCCAGCAATTGGCTACTTTTCATCGCCAAAAACTCGGACTACCCGTAATCGCCATTACGGGAAGCAACGGAAAAACCACCACCAAAGAACTACTCGCCGCCGTACTGTCGAAAAAATATAAAACAGCCTATACCAAAGGAAATCTCAACAACCACATCGGAGTACCCTTGACCCTTCTCGATATATCCCGCGACACTCAAATTGCCATCGTTGAAATGGGTGCGAACCACCCCGGCGAAATAGATACACTTTGCCGTATCGCTATGCCGGATTACGGATATATCACCAACTTCGGCAAAGCTCACCTCGAAGGTTTCGGCAGCGAAGAGGGTGTCATCAGGGCAAAGACGGAACTGTACCGGTACCTGTCGGAAACGGACGGAACCGTGTTCGTCAATTCCGACCCCAGACAAAAAGAACTTACTTTACACCAGAAGAACATTCCACTCACCACCCGCCTTTCATTGGTGAAAACCCACCCGTACGTTTGGGTAAAGCACGGAGATACTTTGATTAAAAGCCATCTGGTAGGAGCATATAATTTCGATAATATCAGCGCTGCCATCGGCATAGGAAAACATTTCCGGATACCCGTGGAAGACATCCGGGAAGCCATCGAAAGCTATGTTCCCGGCAACAAACGTTCGCAACTCATAAGAAAACGGAACGTCAACATCATCTTGGATGCTTACAATGCAAACCCCACCAGTATGAAAGTGGCTTTGGAGAGTTTCGAGCGTTATCCCTCTGCAAAGAAAGCGGTTATACTCGGTGATATGCTCGAATTGGGCGCCGCTGCCGCCGCAGAGCACCGGAACATAGCACAATTCGCAACCGCACATTTCGACAAAGCCGTATTCATAGGACCTTTGTTCCACGGTACACAAACACCCGGAAGCACCTGCTATCCTTCATATGACGATTTTTTAAAAAATTTCAATGCCGGGGAATGGAACGGATACCATATTTTGATCAAAGCTTCCCGCGGAATGGCATTGGAAAGAATCGTCGAACTGTTTGAATGATATTCATTGAAAAAAACCAATATTACCATGCAACACATCACCCAATATATTCAGGAACACCGCGACAGATTTATCGATGAACTATTCGAATTGCTTCGTATTCCGTCTGTCAGCGCATTGCCCGCCCACAAGAATGACATGGAGAAAACGGCGGAAAAAGTAAAATCGCTACTCGAAAAAGCTGGTTGCGACCGGGTCGAAATTTGCGATACACCTGGTAATCCCGTCGTGTACGGGGAAAAAATCACCGATCCTTCCCTTCCCACCGTATTGGTTTACGGACACTATGATGTCCAACCGGTGGACCCTCTCGAACTTTGGGAAACCCCGCCGTTCGAACCCGTCATCAAAACCACGAAGCTACATCCGGACGGTGCGATTTTCGCCAGAGGGTCATCGGATGACAAAGGGCAGTTTTTTGTTCATATCAAAGCGTTCGAATACCTTACCGGTACCGGCGGGCTTCCTTGTAATGTAAAATTCATGATTGAGGGTGAAGAAGAAATCGGTTCACCGGGGTTGGAATGGTTCGTAAAACACAATACCGGCAAACTAAAAAACGACCTTATTATCATTTCCGATACCGGTATGATAAGCAATGAACAGCCCTCTATTACCACGGGTTTGCGCGGATTAGCCGCCGTGGAAGTGGAAGTAAAAGGACCCGGAAGGGATTTGCATTCGGGATTATACGGCGGAGCCGTAGCCAACCCCATCAATATCTTGTCCCGTATGATAGCCGCATTGCATGATGAAAACGGTAAGATTAACATTCCCGGTTTTTATGATGATATGGAAGAAGTCCCGGACGAAGAGAGAAAAGAAATGTCGAAAATACCTTTCGACAAGGAGTCATTCGAACGCTCTATCGATATACCCGGCGTCTATGGCGAAAAAGGTTTCAGCACGATAGAGAGGGTATCGATACGCCCGAGTCTCGATGTAAACGGCATTTGGGGCGGATACACGGGTGAGGGAACCAAGACCATCATACCTTCCAAAGCTTTTGCCAAGATTACCATGCGATTGGTACCCGGACAGAATCCCGGAAAAATTTTGAAATTATTCGAAGACTATTTTACCTCGATAGCCCCTGCAGCGGTAGAGGTAAAGGTCACTCCCGGGCACGGAGGTACCGCCTACGTATTACCCATTCACCACAAGGGTTATAAAGCCGCATACCATGCATACAAGGAAGCCTTCGGAGTAGCCCCGTTGCCACAAAGAAGCGGAGGAAGCATTCCCATCGTATCATTGTTCGAACAGGAATTGGGTAGCAAAACCGTGCTTATGGGTTTCGGATTGGATACGGATGCCATTCATTCGCCGAACGAACATTTCGGCTTGTTCAACTTTTTCAAGGGAATAGAAACCGCGGTGTTGTTTTACCGGTTTTTTGCCGGACAATAAGCAGGGTCTGCCGAAAAAGTTTTTTAGTTGATAGTTTTGAGTTATGAGTTGATAGTTGGGGTGCGTTGTCATTTCGACCGGAGGGAGAAATCTTTGCATAACTTGGAAAGATTCCTCGTCGCTCCTTACGTCGCTCTGTTGGAATGACAGGCTCGTGTCATTTCGACCGGAGGGAGAAATCTTTTTCTAACCACCAAGAACACGGTGTAGGCACAAAGGACGTTTGTAGAGACGCCCAATTTGGGCGTCTCTACAACGTCGTTTGTTCGGAATGCCCACCGGACATTTTCTTGACGCTCTGCCCTAATGATTTTCAGCAGAGTCTGTTTATAAATCCAACTTCAGCTGTTGTGATACCGGCGCGAAAGTCTTCCGGTGATGGGGGGACAGCCCGTATTTCATCAAGGCTTCCCGGTGTTCTTTGGTGGGATAACCTTTGTTTTTTTTCCAGTTATATACCGGATAATCATCGTGGAGTTTTTCCATATACTCGCCGCGGTAAGTTTTTGCCAGAATCGAGGCGGCAGCTATTGAAGCGTATTTTCCGTCGCCTTTCACAATGGTGGCAAAGGGGATATTCCGGTAGTTAAAAAATTTATTTCCGTCCACCAGAATGTATTCCGGTTTTACGGACAATTTTGATAATGCGCGGTGCATGGCGGTAATGGATGCTTTCAGGATATTGGTTCGTTCTATTTCGCGGGGGGATACG
>CAZQPD010000126.1:0-4978 GCA_964595235.1 uncultured Polaribacter sp. | reverse complement strand
ACAGTTTCAAAATAATAATACCAGAAGAAGAAGGGAAATTAACAAATGTTAGACCAGCTACTTTTTATGAAGAATATTTACCATATATTCAGAAAAAGATATTAGATAAAATTATTGAAATAATAAATACGACCGCACAACACAGCATATACACAATGGCGGTTAAAGTGCAATAAATAAAGAGATTATGAATAAATTAACGAACATAGCAATAATGAACAGAAATGCGAAAACCCCGCCACTGTGCATATGCGAGATCGTTGTGCTAAATTAAAAGTTTGTATCTTTGAACAAAGTTTAGTGATAAAATGAAAGGTAATGCCTTGAAATCCGCAACTACGCTTACATTAGACGTTCACCAGTTTTTAATAGGTTAACGAGTAGCGTAGATAATGGCAATGATTTGAAAATTGCTTTACGAAACACATATCCTGATTCAACAAATCAAATTAATCAATTATTCAACAGTTATGGCTACTAAAATAATTAAAAAAGTTAGTGTTTTTTTAATTCTATTAACACTTACGGCTTGTCCGAGTCTGGATCCTTGTGTTGCATCTGGAGGGTCAACAATAACAAAACCAGATCTTATTACAATTTACCCTTTACAAGATAATTATTCTATAGGTGATGAAATAATAATTTCAATTTCTTTAGCATCTGAACAGAGCTTTCCAAATGAAACAATAGATATTTATCAAAAGACACATATTGAGAATGAAAAATTACAAAATATTGAATTACATAAGATAATTGAACATAATACTTTTACTATTTTAGAAGGAAATTATGAAAATTACATTCCGATTCTTTATTATTATTCGTCCGAAAATGAATATAGATTTAAAATAAAAATCAAACTGAATCAATCGGGGAATTATTCTATTTATGCTGATGCAGAGATTTATTTCAAAGACCCGAATGATGATTGCATATCATACGGGATTAATACGAATATAGAAGGAATAAATGATGAAACTAGAAATATTGAATTTATAGTAGAATAGTCATAAACATTTGCTAACACTGTATAACCGTCAATAGCGGTTTTGTGGTTTACCTCAAAGTTTGTATCTTTGAGCAAACAAATTGTTTAACCGAAAAGTAGTTGCATTTAAGTCCGCTACTGCGGTTATACTCACCGTTGTGGGTAATTAGGGTCTGCTGAAAAACTCTCAAACACGTAAAAGAGAATGAAATACACAAATACATTAATGTGAAAATGCAAGAAAAATAGAGGTTTCATCCAAAAAATCTTGCATTTATTTCATTCAATATAAACGTGTTTTCATTCCACAGAAGCACCTGTCTTTTTTTAACTTGTTCAATTTGATTATTTATATACACTATCATTTCACAATCTAAAAAATGCAGACACTTCTGTGATTTTCAGCAGACCTTGCATAGCAAAAATAGAATTATAAAAAAACGCTATGGATACCGGACACGATATTTTATTAACAAGTTATTAAGATTTGTAAAAACATGTGTATCAGCTTATTATGTGTGTTGTGCCAAGTTTTTTCAGCTAACTCATTGATTGTTAATAGAATCTTTTTTACTTGTAATGTTTATGCGGTTTTGAGGCTGGTTTTGTCGATTTTGTAACGAAAATTACCTTCAGGAAAAACGTCAAAGTACGCCGGTTCCGGTGTGGTAAAGTGATTTTTCCGGTGGTTTTTCCCCTTTTTTTACAATGGACGCTGCTGTGGGCGGAAAGCTTGGTACCGGATAAATGATATTTTGTATTTTTGAACGGTAATAATCCGAAATGTTATGTTTGAAGATAAGCAATATTTGCATACCCGTGCGGAACGAAATGACGAATCCGTCACCACTCCCATGCGTGACGGTGCTTTCGATATGTCCGGTGAGGAGAAAATTTCCGCTATCGAAAAGCATTTTTCCGCCATCATGCACCTACTCGGTCTCGACCTGGAAGACGACAGCTTGCGTCATACGCCCCGCAGGGTGGCGAAGATGTATGTGAATGAAATTTTTTCCGGTTTGAACCCGTCGAATCACCCCAAGATGTCGGTGTTCGAGAATAAGTTTAAGTACGGTGAAATGATAATCGAAAGGGATATCGAAGTCCATTCCACCTGCGAACACCATTTTCTGCCGATTATCGGCAAAGCCCATATTGCGTACATCTCATCGGGTAAAATCATCGGTTTGTCCAAGCTCAACCGGATTGTGGAATACTATTCCAAACGTCCGCAAATTCAAGAGCGTTTGACCCGCCAAATCGTCTCTGACCTGCAAGAAGCCCTGCAGACGGAAGATGTGGCTTGTATCATCGATGCCCGGCATATGTGTGTGATATTGAGGGGTGTACAGGATACGGGAAGCCGTATGCTTACGATGGAATTCGGCGGAAAATTCCGCCAACCTGAAGTAAAGAGGGAATTTCTCGACTATCTGCAAATTTCCGGGAACGATAAGTCCTGCCAGGAATGAACGTACGTATGGAACAGGGCTGGAAAGATGCCTTACGGGAGGAGTTCGAAAAACCGTATTTCGAGGGTTTGGTATCCTTCGTCAAAGCCGAGTACCGGCAAGGCGTATGTTATCCGCCCGGCGACAGGATTTTTGCAGCTTTTGATTCATGTCCTTTGGACCGGTTGAAAGTCGTGATTCTCGGACAAGACCCTTATCACGGGCACGGACAGGCGAACGGTTTGTGTTTTTCCGTCTATGACGGTGTACCGCATCCGCCTTCCCTTGTCAATATTTTCAAAGAAATAGAGCAAGATACAGGCGCTCCGTACCCCCGAAGTGGTGACTTGAGCCGTTGGGCGGACCAGGGGGTATTGCTGCTCAATGCCATTTTGACCGTACGGGCGGGTCAAGCGGGTTCGCACAGGGGCAGGGGCTGGGAGACATTTACCGATGCCGTTATCCGGTATATTTCCGGACAGATGAATCATATCGTCTTTATGTTGTGGGGTGGCTATGCCAAGCAGAAAGGCAGCATCATCGACCGGAGCAAGCACAAAGTCCTGACGAGTGGACATCCGTCGCCGCTTAGTGCCAACAAAGGCTACTGGTTCGGCAATAAACATTTTTCACAAGCCAATCAATACCTGGAAGCACAAGGGCTGGAACCCATAAATTGGTAAACCCCGTCTATGAACGAATATTTTTTACACTACCTGTGGAAATACCGGTTGATAGAAGACCCCGTCACTGTGGAGGGCGCTCCCGTACGGGTGATACGCCCGGGAACGGACACCGGTGGTGGGGGTCCCGATTTTCAAAATGCCTTATTGGTCATCGGCGGACAGAAATGGGCGGGAAATGTGGAGATACACCTGCGTTCGTCCGATTGGTTTTTGCACGGTCATGAGAAAAACCCCGCTTATGATAACGTCATCCTGCATGTGGTATGGGAACACGATGTGGAAGTGTTCCGCCCCGGTAATACCCCCGTTGAGACTTTGGAGTTGCAGGGCAAAATTCCACGTAAGTTGTTGGAGCGTTACGAACGTTTGCAAGCGGGATCCCACTCGCAATTCGCATGCGAAAAGATGATAAAAGACCTCGATACCGGGTATTTGATACCTTGGTTGGAAAGGTTGTATGTCGAACGTCTGGAAGAAAAGTACGAGTATTTGGGGCGGTTGTTGGCAGAATCGAAGAACGATTGGGAAGCCGTACTGTTCATCACGTTATTGAGAAATTTCGGTTTGAACCGGAATGGGGAGGCTTTCGGCAAGATCGCCCGTGGGGTGGGGTTCAAGACCTTCAAAAAGACTCTGGGCAAGCCCGGCGAAACGGAGGCTTTGTTGCTCGGACAGGCGGGTTTGTTGGAAGGGCATCCGTCCGATGCATATCACGGCGAATTGATGGAAACCTACCGGTATTTGAAGCATAAATACCGTCTGCCCGTTCCGGTAAATGTGGAATTTTTCCGCTTGCGTCCACCCAATTATCCCACTGTCCGCCTGGTGCAATTTGCCGGTTTGTACCGGCGTACCCCCCGTTTGTTCGACCTGTTGATGAAAACCCCTTCGCAGGATGAGCTATACGGTATATTGGAGGCGGAAGCGTCCGGATATTGGCGTACACATTATACTTTCGGCAAGGAGAGTACCGCCCGGAGCAAAAAGATATCGCAGGCTTTCAAGGACTTGTTGATGATCAATACCATTTTGCCCTTGCGGTTTGCTTATTACAAGAGTATGGGAAAAGACGAAGCCTGGCAAATCCTCGAATGGATGCATTCCATACCCCCCGAAGAGAACCGTTATACCACTATGTATAGCCGTGCGGGGCTCAGCCCGGGAGATGCAGCTGCTTCGCAGGCGATGATACATTTGAAAAAAAATTATTGTGACCGGCGCCGTTGTCTGGAATGTGCCGCCGGATTGAGATTGCTGCAACGCGAAGGGTGATTAGGCGCTGCCGAAAATCATGGGGGGCAAGGCGGTGAAGGAGCTTGTCATTCCGGACGAACGACGTTGTATCGACGAACGATGGTGTAAAGACGCCCAATTTGGGCGTCTTTACACCGTGTTCTTGGTGGTTTGAAAAAGATTTCTCCCTCCGGTCGAAATGACATGCACCCCAACTATACACTCATAACTCGAAACTATCAACTACAAAAGATTTCTCCCTCCGGTTGAAATGACACGCGCCCCCAACTATCAACTAATAACTATCAACTCACAACTATAAAAGATTTCTCCCTCCGCTACCGCTCCTGTCGAAATGAACTGTGTTAATTTCCAAATAATTTTTCTTTTTTTTTCAAAACGCCTTCGCGTTTTGAGTGGAAGGCATTTTGAAAAAAAAAAGAAAAAATTATCCATGATTATATTTTGGGTTAACATAGTTTTCATCATACATTTGTTTATTCTTTACTACTCCAAATGCTTGTTTTAATAACTTATTAGCTATAGCTATATTGATTACTTTATTGGGTTTACCTTTTTCTTTTAACCTCTTTTCCAGCAACATACTCTGTTTATTATAT
>CAZQPD010000125.1:0-5137 GCA_964595235.1 uncultured Polaribacter sp. | reverse complement strand
GGTCGATGACTCGCATGATTTCCCGGTGTTTGGCATAGTCGTGCGGATCGAACAGCGATAGCTGCCGTTCCTGTGCAGGGACTAATCCCGACAGTAATACCCCGGCTTTCTTATAGGCTGTTTGTTCTTTATAGACCCGTTGCAAAGCTTCTTTTGCCGCTTTTATCAACACCATATCGCTATCTGTGGCGGGTAGTTGTACGGTAAAATTGCCGGCATAGTAAGGGGTACTCCGGTCGAAGCGGTTCGTACGGATAAACACGGTAAGCAGGTTAGCTACCGAGCCTTGCGCTCTCAATTTCCTCCCGCAGGAGGCGGCAAAAGTCGCCACCGCTTCGGAGAGATAAGCGTAATCCCGTGTCATCCGGGCAAAGGTGCGTGCCGTACGTATGCCTTGACGTGGGGCGGGAACTTGCTCCAACGGAATGCAGCTTATTCCGGACAATTCGGACTGCGTACGCAGTCCGTTTACCGACATGATTTTACGTACATAAGCGCCGGGCAACCGGCTAAAATCCCAAGCCGTATGTATCCCTTGTTTTTTCAGCATACGGCTGTACCGGCGTCCGATGCCCCATACCTCACCTATGGGAGTCATTTTCAGCGCTTTCTCTATTCTTCCGGGGGTATCGACCAGTGCCACGCGGTTTTTCATGTGTTTTTTGGCTATTCGGTTGGCGATTTTCGCCAGGGTTTTGGTAGGACCGAAGCCCACACTTACGGGAATGCCGGTATATTTCCGTACCCGCCGGCGGATTTCCTCTCCCGTACGGTGCCAATCCATTTCCCGGAAGGTGGAAAAATCCAAAAAAGCCTCATCTATCGAATAAATTTCCATACCGGGTGAAAACTCTGAAAATACTGACATCATCCGCTGCGACATATCGCCGTACAGGGCAAAATTCGACGAGAATACCGCCACTTGCCCTTTCTCCAACAAATCCTTGATTTCAAATGCCGGGGTACCGCTTTTTATTCCCATTGCTTTGGCTTCGTCACTGCGGGCAATGACCACCCCGTCATTGTTCGACAATACTACCACGGGTTTGCCTTCCAATGCGGGATTGAACACCCGTTCGCAAGAAGCGTAAAAATTATTTCCGTCTATCAATGCATACATGGGTGGTTATAGCTTTTTGATGACATAAGTGACCACACCCCATACGATGAATTCATTTTCCGGGGTTATCCGTATGGGTTCAAATTCTTTGTTGGCGGGGATTAAGAATACCTGTTTGCCGTCTATTTTCAGCTTTTTTACGGTAAATTCCCCATCGATAAAGCATACCGCCGTCATTCCGTCGCGGTACTCCAAAGAACGGTCGATGACCAATATATCGCCTTCGTCTATACCGGCGTCTTTCATGGAAGTGCCTTTGACCCTTCCGTAGAAGGTCGCCGAAGGGTGTTTGATGAGTTCTTTGTTCAGGTCTAACGTCAGCTCCATATAGTCCTGTGCCGGTGAAGGGAATCCCGCCACTATACCGCCTTCGGCATAGGGCAACGGCAGTTCGGTATCCGCCGTGGCGGAATAGAAGTCTATATTGGGAAATGATTTCAGACGTTTGAGTTTCATCGTGCCGGTTGTTATTCGATTATAATAGGAGCGCCCGCTTCTTTCAGTTTTTGCTCGAGGGCGGGTAGTGTTTTGTTATGGACTTTTTCCCATTGGAGGTAGATATTGTCCAGCGCTTGTCCGGCATCCCGGAGTACTTTGCGGTGGTAAGGTGTGGGACCGTAAGTGGAAGTGCGCAGGGCATAATTCAATACGTTCAGTGCCGTTCCCGGCGATGGAGCAGGGTGTTCTTCCATTTCGGATTTGGTCTTGTAGTCGTACAGTTTCCGTTCTATTCCGAGCAGGGTTTCCTTGGCGCCGTACAGGTCTTTGCTCAATTCCGGATTTTCCTTGCGCATTTTGAAAAGAGCCCTTTTCATTGCATCGACTTTCTGTATGTCTTTTTTCAAGCGGGTAGTGAGCAAGCGGTATTTTTCTTTGGCGGCGGTGTATGCTTCACGGAACCGGCGTATTTCTTCCGGCGGGGCGGGGGGCAAGGTGCTTTTTTTCAACCGGCTGACTTTGAAGGTCTGCGGGCTTCCCGTTTTCCGGTATTCCCCGTCTTTCCACAGTACCAGGCTGACGCTGTACGTACCGGGTTCCACCCACAGGCGGGTGGGTTGGTTTATGTTCTTTTTGTTTCGCAATGCTTCTCCGCTCCTGTCGGCGTAGTCCAATTGCCAATTGACTCTGTTGATACCTTTGTTAGCCGTTCCCGGTATGGCATTGACGGTATTCCCTTGTGCGTCTTTTATCACCAGCCATACGGCGGGAGGTTCCTGGTTGGTCTCGTGTTCCAGTGCATCCCATCCGGGGAAGGGGATATCTTTGAGGTCTTTTTCGAGGGGTTTTTCCCGTTCCGTACGTATTTCTTTGAGAGTTTTGGGTTTTTCGGGCAGGTAATAGGTAATCAAAGCACCGAAGGGTGGGTTTTCTCCGGCAAACCGTGCATCGCCCAGGGCATAGCGTGCTTGTGTGGGTACATACAAGGGTGTTTCCCTGACGGGAAATAACCGGGCTTCGCCGGAATGTTCCGGGTCGTATTCGCGTAGCGGTGCTATATCGTCCAGGATGTAGATTCCCCGGGCGAATGAACCGCATACCAAATCATCGTGTTGGCGCTGTATGGTGATGTCGCGGAAAGGTATCACCGGGAGTTTGCCTTTCAGTTGGTGCCATTTCGCGCCTCCATCGCGGGAAAAATATACTCCGAACTCGGTAGCGATAAACAGCAAGTTCCTGTCTTTGTGGTCTTGTACCATCCGCCATACGATTAACCTGCCGGGAAGGTTCCCCCGGATGGACTTCCATGTATGCCCTTTGTCGGTACTTTTGAGAATATAGGGTTGGAAATCACCGGTTTTATGGTTGTCGAGGCAGGCATATACGGTGGAAGCATCGTACAGGTCTGCCAGCAGGTAGTTCACATAGCAAGTGCCGGGGACTCCTTTGATAGATGCTATTTCCATTTTCCGCCACGATTTACCCCCGTTTTCCGTGATTTGAATACGCCCGTCATCCGTTCCTGCGTAGAGTAGCCCTTCTTGTATGGGGCTTTCGGCGATAGCCGTTATGGTATTATAGCTGGACATAGCCACATAATCCCAGCAGTTGTCCCAGCTCTGTACCCTGCCCATGACGGGAATTTCAAAGCGTTCTTGGTTGCGGGTAAGGTCGGGGGAAATGATTTCCCAATCGTCGCCGCGGTTTTCCGATTTCCATACCCGTTGGGAAGCGATATAAATCCTTTCCGGCTTGTGTGGGCTGATGAGTATGGGGGTGTTCCAGTTATAACGTTCGTAGGCTTCGCCTTGTGAGGCTTGGGGTTGTATGAATACGGGTTCTCCCGTACGCATATCCACCCGCCACAAGGCGCCTTCTTGATATTCGCCATAAACGATATTCGGATTGCCGGGTTCTACGGCGGTTTGATAGCCGTCGGCAAATAGGACGGTACGCCAATCCCCATCGATAATTCCTTCGCTGCTCGTCGTTCGTGAAGGTCCGCCTTGGGTGCCGTTGTCCTGGGTGCCTCCGTATATGTTATAGAAAGGCTGTGCATCATCCACGCTGATGCGGTAGAATTGGGTGAGGGGCAGGTTGTCGATATGCCGCCATGTACGGGTACCGTCGCGGCTTTCATAGAGCCCGCCGTCGGTGCCGAACAGTACGAAGTCCGGATCGGAAGGGATAAAGGCTATGGCGTGGGTGTCCACGTGTTTGTTTTTCTCATTGACCGGCTTGAAGGTTTTGCCGTAATCCTCGGTATAGCGGCTCCAATTGCTACAAAAATACACCAATCCGTCCCGGTGTGGTGAGGCGAATATCTCTTGATAGTAATGTGGTCCCGTACCTTTACCTACTATATCGGATTGTTTCTGCCAGGACATTCCCCCGTTCCGGGAAATGTAAAAGCTCCCCGTTCGCCGGCCGGTTTCTATGGCGGCGAATATCATATCGTGATGAAAAGGAGAGATAGCGAGCCCTATCTTTCCCAACCGGGATTGAGGTAATCCCTTGGATAGTTTGGTCCAGGTCTCTCCGCCGTCCGTACTCTTGTAAATGCCCGAACCGGCTCCTCCGCCGATAAACGAAGCCACCGTACGATGGCGTTGCCAGGTAGCGGCATAGAGTACGGCGGGATTTTCCGGGTCTATGACCAAATCGGTAGCTCCCGTCCATTCGTTTACATACAGGGTTCTGCGCCAGCTCTTGCCCCCGTCGGTGGATTTATAGACGCCGCGTTCGCCACCTTTGCTCCACAGCGGACCTTGTGCCGCTACCCAAATGACGGAGGAATTTCCGGGGTGGACGATGATTTTGGAGATGTGTTCGCTTTGTTTCAGCCCGGTGTTCGTCCAGCTTTCTCCGTCGTCCCGGCTGACATATACGCCGTCACCGAAACCTACGTGCCGTCCGCCTGTATTTTCTCCTGTTCCCACCCATACGGTATGTGGGTCGGAAGGGTCAATGGTGATACAACCTATGGAATATGAGCCCTGGTTCTCGAATATGGGTTTCCAGGTGATACCGGCATTGACGGTTTTCCATACACCGGCGGAGCCGGTCGCCACATACCATGTATTTTCATCCGAAGGATGAATGGCGATATCGGATATCCGCCCCGATGAATACGAAGGTCCTATATGGCGGAAAGATAAACCGTTGTAGATGTTTTCGTCCTTTTTCCCTTGTGCGCTTATCCATACCGCATTTACCGACAGGATGGTGATGAATATAAGGATTGTGTTTTTCATTTCAGGAATCGATAATTTAATGATACTTTTGTACCGGAAAATGGCATAGCAAGGTAGCATTTTTCCGCTAAAATCAATGTTAAAAAATACCATTTTTTATGAAACCCGCCAATCCCATATTCGACAGTGATTTATCTTTCTATATGGAGGTAAAGGATTACTTTCTGACGGGAGAGCCGTTCGGCTTGTGGGAGGATAGGGAGAACGGTCTGTTGGTTACCGGTCCGCAGCCTCCGGCAAATGAATTGTCCCGGTATTACCGCAGTGAGCAGTATTTATCACATCAAAAGGGCGGGAGAAATCTTATATCTTTATTGTATGCTGC
>CAZQPD010000124.1:0-7676 GCA_964595235.1 uncultured Polaribacter sp. | reverse complement strand
AACTATCAACTATAAAAGGTTTCTCCCTCCGCTACCGCTCCGTATCGAAATGACAGCCGTGTCATTCCGAAGGAGAGACGCAAGGAGTGCGCTGTCATTCCGAACGAGCGACGAGGCACGAGGAGCGAGGAGGAATCTTTCCCTATAATCAAAAGATTTCTCACTCCGCTACCGCTCCGTATCGAAATGACAGCACGCCCCAACTATCAACTCATAACTCAAAACTATCAACTAAAAAAAGTTTTTCGCCCCCTCCTCAGGAATCCTCCGGTAGAAACTCCATATGACTATTATTTGTATTTTTGAAAAATTTTTTTTGACCGCAATTAAAAATGATAAAAATCAAAACATTAGACGAGATACGCCTTATCAGGAAAAGCGCACAGCTCGTTTCGAAAACACTCGGCATGTTGGCGCGTGAAATAAAGCCGGGTGTTACTACCTTGTATTTGGATAAATTAGCCGAAGAATATATCAGGGATCATGGGGGGGAACCCGGATTTCTCGGCTTATACGACTTTCCCAACACACTTTGCGCCAGTCCCAATGCCCAGGTAGTACACGGCATCCCCAATGACAAACCCTTGGAGGACGGCGATATCATTTCCCTCGATTGCGGAGTAAAAATGAACGGATATTACGGCGACCACGCCTATACTTTCGAAGTAGGTGAAGTGGACGAAGAAACAAAGAAGTTACTCAGGGTCACCAAAGAAAGCCTCTACAAAGGAATAGAAAAATTCACCACCTCATATAGGGTAGGGGATATCGGATTCGCCATCCAACAGCATGCCGAATCACATGGTTACGGCGTGGTGCGGGAACTCGTAGGACACGGGCTGGGAAAAAAAATGCACGAAGACCCACAAGTTCCCAATTACGGAAGACGCGGGCACGGAAAAAAACTAAAAAACGGAATGGTACTCGCCATAGAACCTATGATAAACATGGGGACCGCCCATATCGACCAAATGCCGGACGGTTGGACCATCTATACCGCCGACCGGAAACCTTCCGCGCATTTCGAACACGATGTAGCCCTGTGGGAAGGAAAACCTGTATTGCTCTCCACCTTCTCCTATATCTATGATGAACTCGGGATAGAAACCCGGGAAGAAGCACCGTTCCAATTCGATTGGTAGCACATGCCGTTTATCAAGACCATACTAAACACCTTGCCACGCCCATTCCTTTTGCGCGTGAGTACCCACCTCAGACCTTTGTTAGACCTCTATTACCGGGGTCATACGTTTACCGATCCTATTAATGGTAAATCTTATAGAAAATTCCTGCCGTACGGCTACCTGAACATTCGCCGGAACGCCCTGTCACCCGGTACGCTCTCACTCGAAAGACACCGCCTGTTATGGCTGTTCCTCGAAATGAAAACCGACCTGTTTACCCATCCGTACAGGGTTTTGCATATTGCTCCGGAACAAGCATTGATGAAGCCTTTGAACAAAATGCCCCATTTGAAATATATCACAGCCGATTTACACTCCCCTTTGGCAGATATCAAAGCGGATATTTTAAGCCTGCCTTTTGAAGATGAATCGTTTGACGTGGTACTTTGCAACCATGTTTTGGAACATATCCCCGATGACCGAAAAGCCATGAGTGAACTTTACCGGGTCATGAAACCCGGAGGTTGGGGTGTATTCCAAGTACCTTTGGATAACCAAAGAGCCACTACATACGAAAATCCGGATATTGTAGAACCCGGCGACAGGGAAAAACACTTCGGACAGTACGACCACGTCAGAGTCTATGGCAGGGATTATTTCGACCGTTTGCGGCAAACGGGATTCGAAGTGCAAGAAGTGGACATGTCGGAAGTGCTTACCCCCGGTCAGTTCAAACGATATGCACTACCCGGGGGCGAAACCATCCCGTTCTGCCGGAAAAAATCCAACGGGAAGTCAGACCCTGCACAGCGCGAATAATATTCCCTTTTCATTACCTTTGCCTTTCGAAAGAAAAAACACAGACATTTTGCCGGGCGATGGAATATACAGAATATCAGCTGCCGTACGATACCTCGTTTCGGCGCAGAGCCGGTACCGTATCCATTCCCCTTTTTTGTTCGCATTCCTCGATGAGGGCTTACGGCGACCGCTTCCGCGAAATGCCGTACAACGGACACAGGCATACCGTAAGTCATTGACGGACAATAACACTGTCATCGATACCGCCGGTTACGGTGCAGGCTCGAGGGTATTCACCTCGCAGCGGCGAACAGTATCCCGGATAGCCAAAGTGGCGGGGATGAACCGGCGCAAAATCCGTTTGATGCAGAAAACCGTCCGGTACTTCAAGCCCAAAGAGATACTCGAATTAGGTACATCCCTGGGAATAGGTAGCGTGGCTATGGCAACGGCGGCAGAAAGCCGGGTCACCAGCATCGAAGGATGCCCCGTCACCGCAGATATGGCAAGAAAACATATCCGGTCAGCCGGAATACCCCGTATCGAAATCATCACCGGCAGCTTCGAAGAGACCTTGCCACGGCTGTTGGAAGACAAAGCTTTCGATATGTATTACCTCGACGGGAACCATACCCGGGAAGCCACTTTGAAGTATTTCGAAATAATACTGCCGCAGATGGAGAACCATACCATCGTCATCATGGATGATATCCATTGGTCGAAAGGGATGAACACAGCTTGGCAAACCGTCGCTGCACATCCGGAAGTAACTTTGAGCCTGGATTTTTACGACCTGGGTATGCTGTTTTTCAGAAAAGAATTGACCAAAGAACACAAGAGTATATTGTTTATCTAAATCTCACAAACCCATGAAGATATACACCAAAAAAGGAGACGAAGGCAACACGTCATTATACGGAGGAACACCCATCTCCAAAGCCCATATCCGGGTGGAAGCATACGGCACGGTGGACGAACTGAACGCCCATATCGCCTACCTTCGCGATACCATTACCGGTGATGATGCCAGGGGTTTTCTGCTACGCATTCAGAACGAACTGTTCGTGCTGGGCGGAATGTTAGCCCTTCCGGAAAATGCCGCCGCTTCCGGCACCAGGGTGCCCGCCATCGGAGAAGAGCACATCCGGAACATCGAAGAAGAAATAGACCGCTACCAAGAACAATTACCCGTGCAGAAACACTTCATCCTGCCCGGAGGACACCCCGCCGTGTCAACCTGTCACATCGCACGAAACGTATGCCGGCGTGCCGAACGCCGCTGCGTACAATTGCACGAAGTCGAACCCCTGCCACCCGTTATTTTACAATATTTGAACCGCCTGTCCGACTATCTGTTCGTTTTGGCACGAAAATTGACGTATGACAACCACGGGGAGGAGATTCAGTGGAAACATTGATATTCAGTCGGTTATATCGAATATCGCTCTCGTTTCCGCAGTTTGTTTTTTTCCCCGAAAACATTACTTTTGCAAACTGATTAACCCAAAAAAAGAAGCCTATGTATTGGACACTGGAATTAGCATCTTACTTGGCTGACGCACCTTGGCCTGCGACCAAGGACGAATTGATCGATTATGCCGTGCGTACCGGTGCGCCGCTCGAAGTGGTGGAGAACTTACAAGAGATAGAAGACGAAGAAGGCGATGTGTATGACTCTATCCTCGACATTTGGCCCGACTTTCCAACCAAAGACGATTACTTGTGGAACGAAGACGAGTATTGACACAGCATGACCCCTATGAAAAAGTCTCTGTTCAGAGGCTTTTTTTATTTATATTTGAAAAATATTTTATACACCGGAATCCGCCCCGGTAAACAGCTTAATACCAACGTATGAAAATCATCGAATCCATATTAAAAACATTTGTCGGAGACAAAAAGAAAAAAGACCTGAAAGCCTTACAGCCTTTCGTGGACGAAGTACACGCTTACGAAAAATCGCTGGAATCATTGACCAACGATGAATTGCGGGCAAAGACACAGGAGTTCAAAGACAAAATCCGGCAAGCTACCGCACCGTACGAACAGGAAATTCAAGAGCTGAAACACCAAATCGAAAATGCAGGACTCGAAGAGAAAGAATCCCTGTACCGCCGTATCGACAAACTGAACGATACCATCTACGAAGTATCCCAAAAAGTACTCGATGATATCAAAGCGGAAGCCTTCGCCGTAATGAAAGAAACCGCCAAACGCTTCTTTCACAACGAAGAAATAGAAGTTACAGCCACACCGTTCGACCGCGAGCTGTCCGACAAAGTCTCCTACATACGCCTCGAAGGCGATAAAGCCGTATGGAGCAATGAGTGGGATGCTATGGGCAAACCCGTCAAATGGGATATGATACATTATGATGTACAATTGATTGGCGGTTTGGTACTTCACCAAGGCAAAATAGCCGAGATGATGACCGGGGAAGGAAAAACCCTCGTGGCTACCCTCCCCATCTATCTCAATGCATTGACAGGAAAAGGCGTACATGTGGTCACCGTAAACGACTACCTGGCAAAAAGGGATGCCGCCTGGATGGGTCCCCTGTACCAATTCCACGGATTGAGCGTGGACTGTATCGACCACCACAGGCCCAATTCCGCCTCCCGGCGAAATGCATACAACTGCGACATCACCTACGGCACGAACAACGAGTTCGGCTTCGACTACCTGCGGGACAATATGGCACATTCCATCAATGACCTCGTTCAGCGCGACCACCATTACGCCATTATAGACGAGGTGGACTCCGTCCTGATTGACGACGCCCGTACCCCGCTTATCATCTCCGGTCCCGTACCTCAAGGCGACCGCCACGAATTCAACGAGCTGAAACCCGATATCGAATCCTTGGTGAACAGCCAACACAGATACCTGACCGGAGTGTTGGCAAAAGCCAAAAAACTCATCAAAGAAGGCAATACCGAAGAAGGAGGATTCCTCCTGCTACGCGTGTACCGTGGACTTCCCAAGAACAAAGCCCTCATCAAATTCCTCATGGAAGATGGTATGAAACAACTGCTGCAAAAGACCGAAAGCTTCTACATGCAGGACAACAACAGGGAAATGCCCAAAGTGGACAAAGAACTGTATTTCGTCATTGACGAAAAGAATAACTCCATCGAACTCACCGACAAGGGAATCGAAGAACTGTCCAAAA
Source organism: uncultured Polaribacter sp. (assembly GCA_964595235.1). Lineage (GTDB taxonomy): Bacteria > Bacteroidota > Bacteroidia > Flavobacteriales > Flavobacteriaceae > CAZQPD01. The sequence goes on along the minus strand of CAZQPD010000124.1, from coordinate 2,579 downwards.
AAAGAGGAGACAAAGACTTTTTCGTCCTGCCCGATATCGGTGTGAGAATAGGCGAAATAGAACAGAGCGATCTGCCCGAAGAGGAAAAAATAAAACTCAAAGAAGAAGCCTACCGCGAATTTGCACTCAAAAGCGAACGCATCCATACCATGAACCAATTGCTCAAAGCCTACACCCTGTTCGAAAAAGACGTGGAATACGTCATCATGGACGGCAAAATCATGATAGTGGATGAGCAAACCGGACGTATCATGGAAGGACGCCGCTATTCCGACGGCTTGCACCAAGCCATAGAAGCCAAAGAAAACGTAAAAATTGAAGATGCCACACAGACCTTCGCCACCATCACCCTCCAAAACTATTTCAGAATGTACCGGAAACTCGCCGGTATGACCGGTACCGCTATCACCGAAGCAGGCGAGTTCTGGGAAATTTACAAACTCGACGTGGTGGAAATTCCTACGAACAAACCCCTGATACGGGATGACAAGGATGACCTGGTCTATAAGACCAAAAAGGAAAAATACAAAGCCATAATCGATGAGATAGTACGGCTGGTGGAAGCGGGACGCCCCGTCTTGGTAGGTACCACTTCCGTGGAAATATCCGAACTGTTGAGCCGTTACCTGACCGTAAGAGGCATTAAGCACAACGTACTGAACGCCAAACTGCACAAAAAAGAAGCCGAAATAGTAGCGGAAGCCGGAAAACCGGGTGTGGTGACCATCGCTACCAATATGGCGGGACGGGGGACCGACATCAAGCTCACCCCCGAAGTGGTAAAAGCCGGAGGACTAGCCATCATCGGTACCGAACGCCACGACTCCCGCCGTGTGGACAGACAGCTGCGCGGACGTGCCGGACGGCAAGGAGACCCGGGCTCATCACAGTTCTTTGTCGCCCTCGACGACAACCTGATGCGTCTTTTCGGCTCCGAACGTATCGCCAAATTCATGGACCGCATGGGACTCAAAGAAGGTGAAGTCATACAGCACCCCATGATCAGCAAATCCATCGAAAGGGCACAGAAAAAAGTAGAAGAAAACAACTTCGGTATCCGTAAGCGCCTGCTCGAATACGACGATATCATGAACGCCCAGCGCGAAGTCATCTACCGCCAACGCCGCCATGCGCTCGACGGGGAACGCCTGCAGGTGGATATCGTCAACATGATGTACGATGCCGTTCAAGCCATCGTAGAAGCACATAAGCCCGAAAACGATTTCGAATCCTTCGAAATGGAACTGCTCCGCCTCGCCGCCATGCCCTCACCCGTAAGCGAGGAAGAATTCAAATCACTGAACGAGAGTGAAATAACCGAAAAAGTGTTCGATGCCGTTGTAGCTCATTATAAAGAGAAAATGCAACGAAATGCCGCCATGGCTTACCCCGTCATCAAACAGGTGTTCGAAAACGAAGGCAATAGATATACGAACATTTCCGTGCCTTTCACCGATGGAGTCAAAGAACTCCAAGTCATTACCAACCTCGAAGAAGCATACAATACCGAAGGAAAACAGTTGATATCCGATTTCGAAAAGAACATTACCCTCGCCATCATCGATGAAAATTGGAAAGACCACCTGCGCCAAATGGATGAATTGAGAACCTACGTCCAAAATGCCACATACGAACAAAAAGACCCCTTGCTCATCTATAAGTTCGAGGCGTTCAATTTGTTCAAAAAACTGGTGGATAATATCAACCGTGAAGTAGTGTCCTTCCTGTTCAAAGGCGAACTGCCCAGTGCCAGCCCCCAACAAGTACAACAAGCACGCCTGCCCAAACGGGAAAAAGTACAACTGTCTAAAGCCGAATTCGACCACAGCGCTGCACAAGCCAACCGCCGGCAAGAGCCGCAACCGGTCGAAACCTTCCGCCGTACCGAAAGGAAAATTGGACGGAATGAAATAGTAACCGTCAAAAACATCAACACCGGCGAAAACAAACAAATGAAATACAAAAAAGCCATCCCCTTGATAGAAAAGGGCGAATGGGTGATAGTCAATGAATAACAAACCATTATGATGACAATATATCACAATCCGAGATGCAGAAAAAGCCGTGAAGGACTCCGTTACCTCGAATCCAAAGGAGTTGAGTTTCACATAGTGAAATATCTGGAAACCCCACTGGACAAAGGCGAATTGACGGAGCTGATAGCCAAGTTGGGTATCGAACCCATCGAATTGGTACGTACCAAAGAAGCGGTATGGAAAGAGCACTTCAAAGGCAAAAATCTAACCCGCGAACAGGTCATTGAAGCCATGGCTCAATATCCCAAATTGATGGAAAGACCTGTGGTAGTCAATGGTGACAAAGCCGTATTGGCACGTCCCGCCGGCAGAATTGAGGAAATTTTATAGGAGTCTGCCGAAAATCACAAGGACATAGCGCGAAAGAGCTTGCCATTCGAACGAACGAGGTACGAGGAGCGAGCTGTCATTCCGGACGAGCGACGTTAGGAGCGAGGAGGAATCTTTCCAAAGAAACAAAAGATTTCTCACATTCGTTCGAAATGACAGTGCTCCCCAACTATCAACTAAAAACTAAACACTATCAACTACAAAAGATTTCTC
>CAZQPD010000123.1:0-8406 GCA_964595235.1 uncultured Polaribacter sp. | reverse complement strand
CATGAATATGATTGGGCATGACCACCATTTCGTCCAACCGGATAAACGGGAAATGTCGCGGAATTTCACCCCAATATTTTCGGGTGATTTTTCCAATTTCGTTCAAAATCATTAAATGCTTCGGGACACGCCTCGCTCCTTCGTCGCTCTGCCGGAATGACACGGCTCTTTCATTTCGACCGGAGGGAGAAATCTTTTATGTTTGGTGAAGTTTTTTACCCGCGTGGCAGGCTGGCTCACTGGATAGAAATGCCCACCGGGCATTTTCTTTACGCTCTGCCCTTGTGATTTTCAGCAGACCCTACATATATATTTTTCTATATTCCCCCCACTGTTTTCTTGACTGTTTGTGTTTCGTAGATTACCCCGCCACCCCTTTTCTATACAAATAATTTTATATTTGCCCGTTGATTATTTATGAGTGTATGTCGTTATTACAAGTTATATCGGGTTTGATATTGTTGGTAGCCGGCGGAAATTTTCTGGTACGTTCGTCTGTCAGTTTGTCGTTCAAGATGAAACTGTCCCGGTTGGTTATCGGTATGACGGTGGTATCTTTTGCCACATCGGCGCCGGAATTGATAGTAAGTGTCCAGGCGGCGTGGTCGGGGCACAGCGATTTGGCATTGAGTAATGTCATCGGTTCGAATATTGCCAATATTGCCCTGGTGTTGGGGGTAACGGCTATCATCATACCCTTGCCGGTAAACCGGGAATTTTTTATGGTCAACTGGCCCAAGATGATGCTTATTTCCGTACTGCTCTATCTATTTCTACTCGATTCGAAATTATCGGCCGTAGAAGGGGTAGTTTTGTTATTGTCGTTGATTGTATTCCTCGTGATATTGGTCGTGCGCGCTAGAAAAATGCACCTTGCCGTGGATGGTGAAGTGGATGAAAAACTGGCTTCTGTTCCCGGTTGGAAGGTTATGCTCTGGCTCGTTTCGGGTGGTGTGGCATTATGGTACGGTTCGGAATTGCTCATTAGCGGTGCCACCCGCATTGCAGAGCACCTCGGTGTGGACGAAGCGGTGATAGGGGTCAGCATGGTGGCTTTGGGTACCAGTATTCCCGAACTGGCGGCTTCGGTTATCGCCGCTGTCAAGAAGGAAGATGCCATTTCGTTGGGGAACCTGTTGGGTTCCAATATTTTCAATATCGGTTCCGTATTGGGCATTACTTCCCTTATCAAGCCGGTTACACCGGAAAATGCCGCATTGCTCCATCACGATATCTATTGGATGTTAGGTATTTCGCTGATTCTGGCTCCTTTGGCTCTCCTTCCTTCCAAAAACAGGTTTTACCGCTGGGAAGGTATCTTGCTCGTGGTACTCTACGGGGTGTTTATCATTATCAAGTACAGGTAATAGCAGGTTACAGGCGAAAAAAAAACAGGCTCCCATAGAGCATTGCACCGGTGTGAACCCCGGATATTGATTTTTCAATATTATAAATCAATAAGTTAGAAACATTCAAAAAAAATGTGTACTTTTAGCCGTTTTTTAATAAAAAAAATAAGGATATGACTACAAAACAATCTCATCCGAAAGCCCTTTATACTTTGTTTGCTACCGAAATGTGGGAACGGTTTTCCTACTACGGTATGCGTGCGCTGCTTACACTGTACCTCACGGCCGAATTGGTAAACGGAGGTTTCGGATTAGGCAGGGAAGAATCTTTGGCGATATACGGTATATTTACCGGATTGGTTTACCTTACTCCGATACTCGGAGGTTGGGTAGCAGACAAGTTTCTCGGAAAACGAAAGACGGTATATATCGGTGGAATGGTGATGGCTGTCGGACAGTTTTTGTTAGCCGCCAGTGCCTTTCTGGCAAATTCCCTGGACCCCGCTACCCGTTTGTTTCTCTTTAACTTCGGGTTGGGTGTACTCATCATCGGAAACGGATTTTTCAAGCCCAACATTTCCACGATAGTGGGGGATTTCTATGACGATAATGACCCGCGTAAGGATTCGGCTTTCAATATTTTCTATATGGGAATCAACTTGGGAGCGATTTTGGGACCCTTTATCGCCGGGACATTAGGAGAAAAAGTCTTTTGGGGATGGGGATATTTTGCCGCCGGTGTGGGAATGATTATCGGGGTACTGTGGATGAAAGCCCGCGAAGCTTCTTTGGAAGACAAGGGGTTGCCTCCGGGAGTAACTGGAGACCAGGTATTGCAAGGCAAAGACTGGATGCAGATCATCATGTACGCTCTGGGACTTATCATCGGTACACTTCTCATAATGACGGTTTGGCATATCCTGCCCGATAGTGTGACGAAAATTATTACCATCGTAGGTTTTATCGCCGGTATCGGTGGATTGGGATATATCATTTTCAAGGGTACCAATGGTGCCGACGAATGGTCGCGTATGGTGGTGATACTGGTTTTGGCATTTTTCAATATCGCCTTCTGGGCGGGCTTCGAACAAGCCGGGGGTACCTTTAACCTCTTTGCCAAAGACAATACCGACCGGATGATAGGAAATTGGGAAATACCCGCTTCTTTCTTTCAGAACATTAACCCTTTTGCTATTTTGATATTGGCTCCGCTGTTCTCTGTAATGTGGCTGAAACTGGATAAGATGAAGCTCAATCCGCGGACTCCTGTCAAATTCGCCTTGGGGCTATTCCTCGGAGCATTGGCGTTTTTTATCATGATACAAGCGAGTAACTTGGCTGCCACGGGAGTAAAGGTTTCCCCTATGTGGCTGGTCGTGGTCTATATTGTATTGACTCTCGGTGAGTTGATGCTGTCACCCATCGGGCTTTCCATGATTACCAAGCTGGCACCAACCAAACTGGTATCAGTGGTAATGGGATTGTGGATGGCGAGTTTTGCCGCCGGAAATTATTTTGCCGCCATACTCGAAAGTATCTTGCACAAGTTCGATTTGCCGTTATACCCGTTCTTAATGTGGGTTATGATAGGTTCGGGAGTGATATTGCTTCTGCTTTCGCCATTGCTGAACAAGGCAATGAAGGGGATACATTAATTTTCCATTATAATGAATATGAAATAAAATTGTAATAACAACACCGTAAACCCTATTGGTTTTTTCAATAGGGTTTTTCTCATCAAAATAACATACCACTATGAGTACAGAAAATAAATCTTTCTTCCAAACCATTGCCTCTTTCAATAAGAACTTCCGTATCGCCAGTATCATGGAGCTACTCGAACGCTGGGGCTGGTACGGGCTTTTTTCGGTCTTTGCCTTGTATTTGGTAGGTTCTACCGATACCGGCGGGCTGGGTTTTAATCATATTGAGAAGGGAATCATTATGACCCAAATCACGGGGATTCTCTATTTTCTCCCCATCATTACCGGAGTGATTGCCGACAGGATAGGCTATAAGTTATCTCTGATTATCGCCTATTTGATTTTGATCAGCGGATATTATCTCATGGGAACCGTTACGAGTTTTTGGGCGATGTATTTTGCCTTTTTATATGTCGCCGTCGGAGCGGCAATGTTTAAGCCCGTAGCATCGGCGATAGTCACCAAGAATACCGATGAGAGCAATTCTACGCTCGGTTTCGGTATTTTTTATATGATGGTAAATATAGGCGGTTTTATCGGTCCGGCGATGTCCTCGGCATTGAGAAATCAATTCGGATGGAAGATCATTTTCATCCAAGCGGCGGTGGTGATTACGATAAATTTGATTCTCGTTCTGTTGTTCTACAAGGAAAAAGACAGGGTGGAGATCAAGGAAAGCCTCGGCGAAAGTATCAGCAAAGCTTTCAGAAATATTATGGAAGCCTTGCAGGATTCCCGGCTTTCGGTTTTGCTTATCATTATGATAGGCTTTTGGACGATGTTCAACCAACTGTTTTACACCTTGCCTACGTTTATCGAAGATTGGGTGGATACGTCCAAATTATTTAATGCAGTAAATAATTTCTCACCCTGGTTAGGAGAACAAATCGGCAAGAACGGACAGGTGAACCCTGAAATGATGATCAACCTGGATGCCGGCTCGATTGTGTTGTTCCAGATGTTTGTGTCGTATCTCGTATTGCGTTGGCGGCACGTCAGTGCTATGATAAAGGGATTCATCATCGCCATTATTGGTATCGGGTTGACTTTCTACACGGATAATGTCACTTTTACTGTTCTCGGTATCATGATTTTCGCCATCGGCGAAATGATGACCAACCCTACGTTCTCGTCTTTTATCGCCTTGATTTCCCCGAAGGGGAAAGAAGCCCTGTATATGGGGACTTACTTCCTGCCGGTGGCTCTCGGAAACTTTTCTACGCAACTGATTTCCGGAAACCTCTATCAAGCTTGGTCTGATAAATTGAGCTTGCTGCAAAAAGAAATGATAAAGAGAGGAATAGAGATGCCCGAAGTGAATGAGAGTTTTTCTAAAAATGAATTTTTCGAAATGGCTTCCCAAAAATTAGGAATGTCCCATTGGGAAATGACCAAAATGCTGTGGGAGAACTATCACCCGAACAAAATATGGTATGTGGTGGTAGCAATCGGTATTATAACCGTTTCGGCATTGTACCTGTATGACAAATTGGTGATTAGACCCAACGAGAATAAAGAACTTACCAACGAATAATAAATACCGGGATATTATGGCAGATTCAGTAACGGCTACTCACGACAATCAGGAAATACTCGGTCATCCCACAGGGCTGTTTGTCTTGTTCTTTACCGAGATGTGGGAGCGTTTCAGCTACTACGGAATGCGGGCATTGCTGATTATTTTCCTCACCGCCAAGATGATGGACGGCGGATGGGGTTGGGAACGTGTCAGGGCTTATGAGCTGTACGGATGGTATGTGATGCTGGTGTATTTCCTGCCTATGCTGGGCGGTTGGTTGGCTGACAATAAGTGGGGGCATGTCAAGACGGTCATTGTCGGGGCATCTATCATCACGGCGGGGCATGCCGCCTTGGCTATTTCCGATTTGCAAATCGGGTTGGATTTGAATTTCGTTTTTTATATCGGATTGCTCTTATTGGTCGTCGGTACGGGTTTGTTCAAACCCAATATGTCCTCTATCGTAGGAAAGATGTATCCCCCGCACAGTGATAAGAAAGACGGGGCTTATACCATTTTCTATATGGGGGTGAATTCAGGTGCTTTCATCGGTACCCTGCTCGTGGGTTGGATAGGCGAACATTACGGTTGGAAGTTCGGCTTCGGGCTGGCGGGTATTTTTATGCTGTTCGGGCTGTTGCAATTTGCCTTTGCACGTAGTGTGTTCGGCGAAGCCGCCAATAAGCCCCAGCCCAAAAAGATAGACCTCTCACCGGAGGAGGTCAAGCGCATGGTTCCCTTCGAGTCCCGGGACCGCATTCTGGCATTTACGGGCGGACTTATGGCTATCACCTGGGTGGTGGACGGGATTTACCACGTCATCACGGGTGGTAAGAGTTTTCTCCCGGAGAATTTGTTTGTATTTCCCTTTATAGACAAACCTATTGGGGCTTCCACACTGCTTTTTTTGACCTCTATCCTGTTGTTCGTCATCATGGGATTATCGCGTTTGCCGCGCTATGAGCGGGTGGAACGCGACCGCTTGAAGGTCATTTTTATCATCGCCTTTTTCGTCATTGCCTTTTGGTCGAGTTTCGAGCAGGCGGGGACTACCATGACCATTTTCGCACGGGATTATACCTCACGGACACTTTCCGACCATTGGGCGATGATATACAAAGTGGTGGATTTTGTCATTTCCATTGTCCCCATGCTCGTATTGACATGGGTAATATACAAACTGGCGGTGGGAATTGCCGGAAAATACCCGCTCACCATCCTGTTTACCGCTATCAGTTTCCTGATAATTTGGGTATTGGTCGTCATGCGGGTCAACGAAAAACTCACCTCCGACAGTCCTATTGTGGATACTACCTGGTTCCAAATATTGAACCCGGTATTCATCATTTCCTTGGCGCCCTTGTATTCGCGTTTTTGGAAAAGGCACAAACTCTCCGCTGCGCAGAAATTCTTTATAGGTTTTATCTTTCTCGGAGCGGGATTCGGAATGCTGGCATTCGGAGCTTCGGGTATTCCGGTAGGTGCGGAGTCCGCTTCGGTCAGTATGCTGTGGCTACTCCTGGCATACCTGCTGCATACCATGGGAGAACTCGCCATTTCGCCGGTAGGCTTGTCTTATGTGAGTAAATTGGCACCGCTGCGCATGACAGGATTTATGTTCGGTATCTGGTACATCTTTACAGGTTTGGCCAATAAATTGTCCGGTCTGATGGCAGAAGCCTCCGAAGGCATCGCCGGCAGCTACGGCATTTCGAAATTTTTCCTGATATTTACGATATATCCCATTGCAGCGGGGACGATTATTCTGTTGCTGGACAGGTACTTGCGAAGCAGGATGCACGGTATCGACGATTGACGGGTAACCAGAGTTACCACGGGTTATTTTTGGTAAAGTTTTTGTGTTAATGCGGGTATAACAAAAGAACCGTTATGAGAAACAAACACATTATTTTTATGGCTCTGTCCATCATGGGTATATTTGCCTTTTCCGGTATGTTATCCAGTCATTTACCTTATGAGAAACAAGGAGAGGATATGGCGGGCTATTCATCAGGAAGTAAGGGAACCACTATCCACTGGATGACCCTCGAAGAGGCGGTGGAAGCCCAGAAGAAAAATCCGAAAAAAATCATTATGGACATATACACCGATTGGTGTGGGCCTTGTAAGATGCTGGACAAGAATACTTTCCACCACCCTCAAGTAGCGGCATACATTAGCGAGCATTATTATGCAGTGAAGTTCAATGCCGAAGGCAATGATACTATAAATTTCAAGGGGCATACGTTCACCAATCCCGGTTATGACCCTGCGCGTAAGGGGCGCCGCAACAGCGCCCACCAGCTTGCCGGATATTTCCGGGTGAGGGGGTATCCTACCATTATGTTCCTCGATGAGAACGGGGATGTGATTACGCCTTTGGTCGGGTATTATACACCGAAAAATCTGGAAATATACTTGAAACTATTCGCGAGTAACGACTATAAGAACATCAAAACCAAGGAGGAATGGGAGGCGTACCAGAAGGAGTTTAAGTATGAATTCGAGTAGATGGGGGGCTGTTGAAAAACTTTTTTAGTTGATAGTTGTGAGTTATTAGTTGATAGTCGGGGAGCGCTGTCATTTCGACCGGAGGGAGAAATCTTTGCATAACTTGGAAAGATTCCTCGTCGCTCCTTACGTCGCTCTGTCGGAATGACAGGCTCGTGTCATTTCGACCGGAGGGAGAAATCTTTTGTAGTTGATAGTTGTGAGTTATGAGTGCATAGTTGGAGGCTCGTGTCATCCTATGTTTGCAAAACCAATTTTAATTAACTTTGAAATATTATTAACCACCAAGAACACGGTGTAGAGACGCCCAATTTGGGCGTCTCTACACCGTCGTTCGTCGATACAATGTCGCCTGTCAGGAATGACAGCCAGTTTCGTCACTCTGCCCTTGTGATTTTTTATCAGGCCCTTATTTGTCAAGAAATGCTTGGCGGGATTTCCAAAAATGGTCATTTGGTTCAATAAACGCCGTGATTGACCGGATAAACGCCTGTTTCCGGTGAGTCAGAAGCGGTTTTTACCTCTGTCGAACTAAATTCAGCCGTTTGACGGGGTTTACCTACCGAACCGTGGGGATGAATAATTTTTACCCTGCCGGGTAAATATTAGACCATACTTTCGCTGCCGGTAATTAAATCGTATCACTATGAAATCAACTTTTGTAAAAATTTCGTTATTCGTATTTCTGTTTTCTTTTTCAGGGGTTCGTATGCATGCCCAATTCCTGGACAAGCTGGCAAAACACGCCAAAGACAAGATAGAACGTGAAGCCGAACGCCGTTCGGAACGCCGTATCGACAGAGGTATCGACAAAGTATATGACGAAGCCGAAGACGAAATAGACGGTAAAAACAAGAAAAAAGACAAGAAGAAAAAGAAAAGAAAAAACAAAGACCATTCCGGCGAAGAACAAGCGAGCAATAAAAAATCGCAAGACAATACCGGAACCGGAGGAGATGAAGCCACACAGGCAGAAGAACAAACACATACACCCAAAGTCGTCTGGAACCGTTTTGATTTCGTCCCCGGCGATGTGGTGATATTCGAAGATGCACCTTCCCCGGATGAAGAAATCGGTGAATTTCCCTCACGTTGGGATTTATACAAAGGTTCTACCGAAATCGGTGAAGTGGACGGCGAAAACGTCATTATGTTTATTCAAAGCGGTTCGAGTATTATCCCATATCTGAAAAATTCAAAGGAAGATTACCTGCCCGATGTGTTTACCATCGAATTGGACGTATGGTTTCCCAAAAGACGCAGTACTTCCAACCGTTTATACATTTACTTGGGCGACAAAAAGAACAACCGGTCGGCTGCTTCA
>CAZQPD010000122.1:0-9762 GCA_964595235.1 uncultured Polaribacter sp. | reverse complement strand
AGTTGATAGTTGGGGGCGCGCTGTCATTTCGACCGGAGAGAGAAATCTTTGCTATAATACCGGCAGATTCCTTCCCAAAATGCTCCGGGACACGCTTCACTCGTTCCTCGTTCGTCAGGAATGACAGCTCGCTCCTTGTTTCGCTCATCCGGAATGACACACCCCCTACCGTAGTCCTTTCCCGCTTTTGTGAATCAAATTTTCAGCGGTGAATTTCTTGAGCAATTTGTCCAATACTCCGTTGATAAAAAAAGCGCTTTTTTCGGTAGCGTAATCTTTGGATATTTCGATGTATTCGTTTATGGTAACCCGTGTGGGGATAGACGGGAAGTCGAGAAATTCCGTTAGTGCCATAATCAACAAAGTCCGGTCGATGGGCATGATCCGGTCGTAATCCCAATTGGGGGTATGTTCGTCAATAATGACTGCCAATTCGCCGGAACGTTCGAAGGATTTTTTGAGTAGCAACAGTGCGTAATCCCAATCGGAGGGAAATTTGAACAGCCGGTCGGGTGCAAAAGAGATATTGGGCTTCATAGCCGCGAGGTGCTGCATGATGCGGGTATTTACCGAAGGATAATCATCCGCCCACCCCAGGGATGCACCGGTATAAAATTCATAGAGCACCTCGTGCGGGGCGATGATATCCCTGAACATGTCTTTGACAAAACCTTTGTCGTCCTCGAATGTAGGCCGGTCGATTCCCGAATATTTTTTGTAGAGTTTTTTCCTTATCAATTCGTTCCACAAGCGTTCCAGCATTTCGCTGTGTTCGTCCCAATATTCCGCTATTCCGGGATGATCATCCAGGGCTTGGTCGATATTCCGCAACAAGCGGTTGTTCTTGACATTGGGGGAAACGAGGGTCTTGAGCCTATTTTTAAAATACAGTTTTTCACTCTTGATATAGATAGACTCCGCCTTCCGGCGAATGGCGGCGAGTATCCCCAAATGAATGAGGTATAACTCGTACATTTTGTCGATATTCTCACGAAGTTGTATATAACCCGCATCTATATCACCGGAACCGGCGATATTCAGAGCGTATAATATTTGCATTACTTTTACGCGTAAATGCCTGCGGTTTATCATGAGAAAGAGCCTTACAATTAGACAGGGCAAATATAGAAAAAATACCCATAAGGCATGTCAGATGATAATATTACCGGACAAATAAAATTTTTACAAAAAAATCATCTCATCTTTTCTCCGGTGGGTGGAAATGACCCGGGAATTCAAAAATACATCCCTTTCAGCACCATGGACAAACCGAAAAGAATCAAGATCAGACCCATTATTTTTTTTAACATATAGGTGCGGTAAGGGGTCATTTTCTTTCGCAATGTTTTGGCTAACAATATTTTCCCCACATCCGTAAGCAAATATGAGAAAACCACTATGGCAAAAAAACGGAATACTTTATGCCCGTCCATTTGAAATTCGGCGCCGAACACCACCATCATCCCTACCCAGAAACCCAATACTCCTACATTGATGAAATTCAGAAAAAATCCTTTTATGAACAAGGCGGAATATTTGTTTTGGTTCGTCACGACCAATTTCTCATCCATTATTACTTCTTTGGGCCTTCTGTAAATCATCATCAGACCATAGAGAACCATAATGACCCCACCTGCATAATACAACCACGGGTTGTTTTTTACTTCGGATACCAAACTCTTACTACCGTGAAAGGCAATATACAAGAAAATAATATCAGCGAGTATCACCCCCAAATCGAACACAAAAGCCGCACGAAAGCCTTTGAGAATGCTCGTCTGTATGAGCATGAAAAAAACCGGCCCCAACATAAACGACAAGAACACACCGATAATGACCGCCTTTTTTATTTCGAAAAAATCCATATCACCCGTAATTTTAAGGCTGTGCGCAAGTTACTATTTTTTTCACTTCCGTTCCGGTATTTGTCAGAAATACTATTATCAGCTTCCTCCGGATAACACACAAATGGTTGATAGTGTGTAAATTATATTATTTCATCAACCATAAAATACAAGTAAATCAGGTTTTTTCAATTTACCGGAATCCCTCTTTTCGTTTTTTATCGGTGTTTTCCAAATAATAAAACGCCGGTATCAACAACATACCCAACACCGGCTGTATCAAAAACCTGCGTATGTAGAACAAGGCAAATGCCGACTCGCTGCCTGCATGACCGGGAAACCACAAATATACCGGCATGAGCAACACATATGCCCCGGCAAACAGGTACACCCCCCATTTAACGTAGTTAATGTTGTCAAATAACAACCTGATAATGAACAAGGAAAGAGCGGTATTCAAAATATACCGCAAAGTAGTGTGCAAGAAAAACATCATACGGTCAACCTGCGGAACGGGTTTTTTCATATAATCCGACGTAAAGTATTCCCGCAACGGGTCATAGAACACAGCCTCGAAAGCCCTCACACTTACCAAGCCTGCCACAGCCATTGTTATCAATATGATTTTTAGGCATTTATCCATCAATGGCGAATTTTTTTACCCATATCACCCACAGCAGAAAAGTAAATCCGTATATCAATCCGGGGAAAATGACTTTATGAAGAATTTCCGTCCGTTCCGGAAAATGATAAACCGCGTAGGTCAGAACCAGGATTCTGAACAAATTGAAAAGATAAATATCCATACTGCCTGCTATTCCGTAGAACAGGGTAGTGAGCGGTTTTCCTTTGAAAGCAACGAGAAACGCCCAGAACAAGATGATAACCGCTACGGAATTGCAGCCTTCCACTATCCTGGCTACGTATTTGCCGTTGTACAACAATTGGTATGAAGCCTCATCCGGATGCGGGCGGCTGCTTACCGGCATACCGAGCCATTTTCCTGCGGCAATGGTATGACGGGTGACCATTCCGGTGATGCCGTCGGGCGTATCAGGACCGTATGAGGATAAGTAGCGGTGGTACCCGTAACTCAATACGGCATAGACCAATGCAAAACGAAGGATAAAAAATATGACCGCTTTTCGTTTGTCCATAAGGAATGCAGATTATTCGAAAATAAGTATCACCCGCCACCGGATTTCGTATCGCGGTCGGTTATCAGTGCCGTCCATACGCTCAATTTGTAATTATCAAGCCTCGTCCATATAGGACGTACGTTGCCATCGAATGCGTCTATATTGGTATAATCACCAAAAAATACCTCTTTCATAGGGACAAACGGAGACCGGGATATGATTTGTGTACGGAAAGTATCACCACCGTCTTTTGACACGGCAAGGCATACATCCGTCCGGGTGTCTTTATACCGGCTTCTGTCGTAGTAGAGGATATAAATATAACCGGTTACGGGGTCCACATCCATCCATGAAAAGAATTGGTGGGTAGAGGTGTCGTCGGTATTTACCTTTTTGGGAAGCGACCAATTTTCACCTCCGTCGGCGGAATAGATGAGGAACACATCGGTATTGTCGCTACCGTTCCTTTGGTCTGTCCAATTCACATATATCCTACCCCGGTATTTGCCGGGGCTGTTGTCCACACAGGTAACCGGCATTCCGTTGCAACGGTATATTCCGGGAATGTCCTGTGCCCACCCTCCTGCCTGCCGGGCTATGACACGGTCGGTACCCCAGGTTTTTCCGTTGTCGGTGCTTTTGTCGAAGTATATTTTGCCGTCAAATGCCCAACTTACGTAAATATTTCCACGTGTGTCTATCGCCGGGACGGCTCCTTCGGTGGTATAATCGTCATCCAGACAATCCCCTTCGAGGTCACTGACTACCACAGGCACGCTGAAAGTATCCCCGCCGTCGGCAGACCGGGAGAATAGGATACGGCTTTTGTCATCGGGGTTCTTACTTCCGTATTTGTCGAACTCCGTCCACGTCACGCACAGGGAACCGTCTGCGGGGCTGATAGCCGCCCAATGTTTGTCCTGCTGGGTGGAATGGCTGTATCCGATACCGGTACCGCTAGTCCAGCTCTTGCCTCCGTCGGTGGATTTCTGTAATACGATTTGGTTGAGAAAGTTTTTGCTGTTTCTGTCGTCGTCTGGGTCGGCGAGGTGCAGATAATAAAATGCCCCGCCGGCATCCGCTATGATACAAGGGTCTCCGAATACCCCAAGCGGTGAATGGAGTTCCCCGGATACCCACGTATGCCCGCCGTCGGTGGAATAATGTACGCCGTTCATCACATTTCCTGCGACCATATTTGCGGGATTCTCCGGGCTGATGGCTATGGACGGCTCGCATACATAGCCGAACAGCGAAGTGTTTTCGGCGAGTTTTATATTTTCGTGAGGGAGGGATAGCCCGTTGTTTTTTGAATAATTTCCGGGCTGTTGCCTGGTGGCACAACCGGAAAACAAGGCGAATGCCACGGACAATGTAAATAATGTAACGGCGTATTTCATGCCACCAAATTTATAAAAATTTCATAGACAGGAAAGCAAATATAAAAAGAAAGGCGGGCAGGCTACGGGATTTGTTCCGGTAATACATTGTCACACATTCCGGGGAATGTCATACATTTGTAGCATTACAATCAAACACCGTTATGATGAGAAAAATTTTGTTCCTGTCAGCTTGGTTTTTTTTGACAGCCCTTATGGCACAAGAAAATACCGGAACCCCCTTGTCGCACGGTCATTATAATACCGATAAGTTCAAGCAGCTCACCGAAGAACTGCCGTCTCCCAATATGTTCCGCACCGCATCGGGAGCACCGGGTCCCGCCTATTACCAGCAACGTGCCGATTATGAGATGAAGGCTTATTTGGACGACCGCAACCAGATACTCAAAGGAGAAGCCACGGTGACCTACTACAACCGGTCTCCGGATCAGTTGGATTACCTGTGGATGCAATTGGACCAAAACATACGCCGCCCCAATTCTTTGTCCGAACGCACCAAAGGTGACGGTCCCGGGGTGGGCTACCAACCACAAAAATTCGTCGAGACGTTCATGGGTAAGCCGTTCAAAGGCGGATTTCATATCGAATATGTGCGTTATCCCGGCGGAACCCCCATACCTTACACCATCAATGAGACCATGATGCGCCTCGACCTGAAAGACCCCTTGCCACCCGGCGCTTCTGTGTCTTTTCAATTGAAATGGTGGTATCGCATCAATGACTATACGATTACCCGCGGGCGTTCCGGTTATGAACATTTCGACGAAGACGGGAACAACCTATACATCATTGCACAATGGTTCCCCCGGATGGCAGTGTACAACGATGCCGAAGGCTGGCAGCACAAACAATTCCTCGGGCGGGGTGAATTTACTTTGGAGTTCGGCAATTACGACGTGTACATCACGGTGCCTTCCGATCACATTCTCGAAGCCACGGGCACCCTGGTGAACAGGAAGGAAGTCCTGACCAAAACGCAGTACAAACGGTACAAAAAAGCACTGCATTCTTTCGAAAAACCCGTGCAAATCGTTACGCTGGAAGAAGCTGTCGAAGCAGAAAAACACTTTTCCGGAAAGACGAAAACCTGGCATTTCAAAGCGGAAAATGTCCGCGATTTCGCCTTTTCCACTTCCCGCAAATTCCTGTATGATGCCCAGGCGGTCCGCATCGGCGACCGGGTGGTACTCGCCATGTCATTGTATCCCAAAGAAGGTGCTCCGCTATGGGAGAAGTACGGCACCGCTGCCGTAGCGCATACTTTGAAGTCGTATTCGAAGCATTTGTTCGACTACCCTTATCACAAAGCCGTTGCTGTCAATGCCCGCCAACAAGGCATGGAGTATCCGATGATATGCTGGAACTACGGCAGGGTACGCCCCGACGGTTCTTATACCGAAAGTACACGCAAGGGAATGCAGGGAGTCATCATCCACGAAGTCGGGCACAACTGGTTCCCCATGGTGGTCAATTCAGACGAAAGGCAATGGGGCTGGATGGATGAAGGCTTGAACACTTTCGTTCAATTACTCACCCAAGAAAGCCTCGAAGACAATTTCGACAGCCGGGGATATCCCAAAGACCTGGTACCTTACCTCTCCGGTGACCAAAGCCAATTGGAACCCATCATGACCCAGCACGATATGGTACGGAACAGCGGAAAGAACGCCTATCATAAAACCAGTGCCGGACTCTATATGTTGAGGGAATTTATCATGGGACATGAACTGTTCGACTTCGCATTTAAGACTTATGCCAACCGTTGGAAGTTCAAACACCCCACACCCGCCGACTTCTTTCGCACCATGGAAGATGCTTCCGGCATGGACCTCGACTGGTTCTGGCGCGGATGGTGGTTTACCACCGGTGTCAATGATATCGGGGTGAAGGATGTCAAATTCTACGTGGTGACGGACATACCTACCCAAAGGGTAAAGAACATGGCAAAAGCCTATGGAATGAAAGTGGAACAATTTCCGAAAATGCTGTATTTGGTATCACCGGGAAGTGAGGATTTCCGTAAAGAAATGCTGGACAAAACCAATCCGGCGGAAGATTTTCCCATTCTCAAAGATTATCTGGAAAAGCATTTTACCGCAGAAGAGAGAAGCCGGCTGAAAAACCCCAAATATTTCTACGAAGTGGTGTTCGAAAAACCGGGGGATTTGGTCATGCCCATTCTGGTGGATATCGTGTATGAGGACGGAAGTAAGGAGTCATATCATTTTCCCGCGGAAATATGGCGGCTCAACGATGAGGAAGTAACCCGGGTATTCGCCACCGAAAAGAAAATTTCCAAAATCGTAATCGATCCACGCGAAATTACCGCTGATGTCAATAAGGACAATAACGTTTGGGAAGAGAAAAAATAAAGCTATCACTCGTGGAAAACAACGACCAAGCTGTCGGCTTTTACCCGTAGTTTGAGCCATTCTTTCATCTTACCGTATTGCTCTTTACCGCGGCGGCGGTCTTTCCAATAGGTGTGGAATACCCACAAAGTATCGGTACGATCGAAGTCGGTGTGGATGCGTTTCGAGAAACTCATTTCCCGGAGGGCATCATAATTGATATGCGCTTCCCGGCTGATTTTTTCAAACGGGATTCTATCGTGGTACAGCAGTTGTATTTCATCCTTCAATTCCCTTATCATGAGGTCTTTGTCACGTATCAATTCGTCTTTGCTATTGATGAGTTTCAGCTGTTCGGCATAGGTGGATTGCAGCTGCTTCATCTGTTCTTTTATTTCCTTGTTTTCCTCGCTCTGGTGGATTATCAGCCGTATATCCGGCATGCCCAAATCCGCGAGTTTGTTTTTCCACTTGTTTTGTTCGTCAGGAGATACCGAACTACCGAAAACCGTCAAAGTAAGGCTATGGTTTTGGAAATCGATATCCTCGTCGTCCACATCTATCAATGGCACTCCTTCGTCTTGCAGGTACCGGATGAAGTCTTGTGCCTTGCGGGTGAATTGTTGTTCTTGTATCAGCCGGTAGAATGTAAATACACTTCCCGACAGAATCAATACCGATACCAATGAGGCAATACGGATGGTCCATTTTTTCTGCTGGTCGTCCACCTTGTGCACTTCGCGGAAACGCAAGAACCTCAATATGATATAAGTAGCAAGTGCAATATAGGTGGAGTTGATGACGAACAGGAACATGGCACCGAAGAAATACCCGTACTTCCCGGTAGCCAATCCGAAGCCGGCGGTACACAGTGGCGGCATCAAAGCGGTGGCAATGGCGACACCGGCAATGGTGTTGGTCATTTCTTTCCGCCGTGATAAGGAAACGATAAGCGCCAAACCCCCAGCTATGGCTATCAATACGTCACGCAGGTCGGGTTTGGTACGTGCCAGTATTTCGGGGGTTTCGTTTTGGAACAACGGAATACTGAAAAATAAAAATGAGGTGAGCAGGCTGATAGCCGTCATGGCGATGAGATTGACAAACGACCGCTTCAATGTCGCTGCGTCATTGATGGCGAGAGCCAAGCCGATACCGAGTAATGGACCCATAAGCGGAGCGATGAGCATGGCGCCGATAACCACGGCGGGAGAACTGACATTCAGCCCGATAGAAGCTATCAGAATAGAGAAAATCAAAATCCACGCCGTATGCCCCCGGATGGAAATGCCGTCTTTTATATCCTGGATGGTACCGGCTTTGCTGGTGCCTTTTTTGATATCGAACAGGTGGACGAGATATTCCCTGATATTGAGTTTAGGTTCGTTGTTCATGACGGATACCGGTTGTTTTGCTTCGCAAAATAATGATTTTTTGTTTGATAGCATCTTTTTTGTTTTTACAATAGGGTCCGCCGGAAACCAAAAGGACAGAGCGACACAAGGAGTGCCCTGTCATTCCGGACGAACGACGTTGTATCGACGAACGACGTTGTAGAGACGCCCAAATTGGGCGTCTCTACAAACGTCCTTTGTGCCTACACCGTGTTCATGGTGGTTAGAAAAAGATTTCTCCCTCCGGTCGAAATGACACCGCTCCCTAACTATTAACTCATAACTCACAACTATCAACTTTTGAACTTTTTTTCAGCAGCTCCTGTATATAAAAAAGGCACACTATTTGCACCGGACAGGAATATAATGACAGAAAAATACACATTCCGTTATGGCATGTACCCGTATTTTTTATAAATTTGGTACTTCATAATACACGCATCATGAGAATTACTATCCTTTCCTTATTGACATTAGTTAGTGTTTCTGTTTTTTCGCAGGAAATCACATTCGATTCCGCAGCCGAAAACCTGAAAGCAAATGTCAAAAGCATCGATTACAAAAGCTATAAGGTTCGCAAAGACGGCTCGGAACATTTGAAATATTTCAAACGGTATCAATTCGACCGCCGGGGACACCTCGTCGAAAAAATCAATTTCGGCTATGACAACCAACCCGATTCCAGGGAACTTTACAAGTATCAGAATTTGCATTTGACGGAAGTCAATGTACTGAAAAGCACCGGCAAGAAAGACAAAACCACACGGTACGATTACGATAATACGGGCAAACTCCGGCGCATCACCAAAACAAACTATTCGGGAGATGTGGAATACGAAATCCTGTATGAATACGACACCCGCGGACGGCTTATCAAAAAAGAAAAAAACATTCCGAGTATTTCTTATACCTTGACCGAAAGTTTTGTTTACAACAACGACATTCCCAAACCCGTCATCAAACATAAAAAAACACGGATAGGATCTACCAAGGAAACCTATAAATACGATGAACAAAACCGCCTTATCGAAAAATCAGAATACAATGCAGTAGGGGAATTGTACAATACCATAAAATATTCGTACAACGAAAAAGGCGATAAGATTTCATTGGACAAATACGATGACAAAGGGAATAAAACATATTGGGAAACTTACGTGTACCAATACGACGACAAAGGAAATTGGACGCAGAAAACCACTTATAAAAAAGGAGAAAAATTCAGTGTGGAAAAAAGAGAAATCACATACTATTAACCCCCCCCTTCCGAATCTGCTGAAAATCACAAGAGTATCTGTCATTCCGGACGAACGACGTTTGTAGAGACGCCCAAATTGGGCGTCTCTACAAACGTCCTTTGCGCCTACGCTGTGTTCTTGGTGGTTAGAAAAAGATTTCTCCCTCCGGTCGAAATGACAGAGCCGTGTCATTCCGAACGAACGACGAGGCACGAGGAGTGAGGAGGAATCTTTTGAAATATGCAAAAAATAGAAAAGATTTCTCACTCCGCTACCGCCTGTATCGAAATGACAGCGCACCCAACTATCAACTAATAACTAATAACTCACAACTATAAAAGATTTCTCACATCCGTTCGAAATGACAGAGCCGTGTCATTCCGAACGAACGACGAG
>CAZQPD010000121.1:0-16414 GCA_964595235.1 uncultured Polaribacter sp. | reverse complement strand
ATTTTTGAATGATAAAAATACACGATTTTTTCGATAAAACCTCGATTTTTCTTGCGTTTTACTATTGATATTATTACATAATTCATTCTCTTTCATGTGTTTGAGAGTTTTTCAGCAGGCCCTATTTCGAACCCTGTCTGTCCCGAAAAAACCGTCCCGTTTCCATAGCCGGGTAAATTATGTACCTTTGCATGGATTCCATGTTGTTAAATAATATAATAGGTGTATGAAAGCCGCTGTAATTACCATAGGTGATGAAATTTTGTTGGGGCAGATTACCGATACCAATTCACAGTGGATTGCCGCACGATTGTCGGATATTGGTATCAGCGTGGAACGGATGGTATCGGTAGCCGATAAGAAAGAGGAGATAATATCCGTACTGGAAAATCTCTCGCAGCGTTATCCTTTGGCCATTGTGACCGGTGGTCTGGGACCTACCGGTGACGATATTACGAAAAAGACCTTGGCGGAGTTCTTCGGTGATACCTTGGTATTGTATCCCGGAGTGGAAAAGAGGATTGAAAGTATGTTTGCCGCAATGAATATGCAGCCGGTAGCTGCCGACCGCCAGCAAGCCATGTTACCTTCACGGGCTGAAATACTGCCCAATGAGATAGGCACGGCATCCGGTATGTGGTTTGATTCCGGTGAATTCCAGCTTATTTCCCTGCCGGGGGTGCCTTCTGAAATGAAAGAATTGATGGACAAACGGGTAATACCGGAGTTGACCACCCGTTTTGAACTTCCTCATATCATCCGCCGCACATGGGTGACCTACGGTCTTCGCGAAAGCCTCATGTCGGAGCGTCTGGCTGATTTCGAACGCTCCCTTCCGGGAAATGTAAGTTTGGCATACCTGCCCAATTACCGGCGGTTACGGCTCCGCCTTAGCGTTCGCCATACCGGTAAGGCGGCTGCTCATGAAAGTATGAAGCATTTTGCGGCAGCATTGGAAAAAGAATTGGAAGGCTTGACTTTCAACAGGGAAGAAGAAGGCGCGATTGAGGAAAAATTAGGTGCGCTTATGACAGACCGCGGGTTGACCTTATCCGTCGCCGAGAGTTTTACAGGTGGACATGTCTTGTCGCTACTGACGAAGATTCCCGGTGCTTCGCGGTATTTGAAAGGGGGAGTCGTGGCTTATCATAAAGAGATTAAGACGAGCGAATTGTCCGTTTCCAGGCAACTGATAGACGTACATTCTGTCGTTTCGGCAGAGGTGGCGGAGGCTATGGCGGAAGGAATACGGAAGAAATTCAATACCGATTATGGAATAGCCACGACGGGAAATGCCGGACCTACTACCGACGATACTACCTGGAAAGCCGGAGATGTTTTTTTGGCAATATCCTCGAAATCAGGAACATATTCTAAATATTTCAATTTGGGGCAACCCCGTGCCAAAGTCATCGAACGGGGTACATCGAAATTACTCGAAATGCTCTACCGTGAAATTCTGAAAAACACATAAATAATGTTTGGTTAGTTCAAATATTATTTGTTATTTTGCGCCTCGTTTAAGTGACAACCGAAAAAGCACTGAAATTATGTCAAGAGTCTGCGAATTATCAGGAAAAAAAGCAATGACGGGCAACCGTGTATCCTTTGCCCAGAATAAGACCAAGCGCCGTTTTGGGGTAAACCTTCAAAAGAAACGTTTTTTCATCCCCGAAGAAAACCGTTGGGTCACCCTGCGGGTTACGGCTTCGATGATTAAAACCATCAACAAAAAAGGCATCAGTGCCGTACTGAAAGAAGCACGCGCCAAAGGAATTACGGTATAATCATTAACTATCATCACCATGGCAAAGAAAGCAAAAGGAAACCGGGTACAAGTCATCTTGGAGTGTACCGAACACAAAAAATCCGGCATGCCCGGTACGTCCCGGTATATCACCACAAAGAACAAAAAGAACACTCCCGGACGTCTGGAACTCAAAAAATACAACCCCATCCTCAAAAGAATGACCATTCATAAAGAAATCAAATAATCATGGCAAAGAAAGCAGTAGCAACCCTACAAACCGGTTCGAAAAGACTTACCAAAGCGATAAAAATGGTACGCTCGCCCAAGACAGGTGCCTACACCTTCGTAGAGGCGATCATGGATCCGGACAAAGTAAAAGAATGGTTGCAGAAAAAATAAAACCCGCACCGGGTACCATCTTTTGCTTTGCGACGAAATTTACAAGCTGCTTTCAGAAATGAAAGTGGCTTTTTTGATTTAGGAAACCACCTGACTATGAGTTTGTTCAAAAAAATATTTTCAAAAGACAAAAAAGAGAGCCTCGACAAAGGGCTCGAAAAGTCCAAACGCTCTTTTTTCGACAAATTGTCACGAGCCGTTGCCGGCAAATCCAAAGTCGATGACGAAGTACTCGACGAACTCGAAGAAGTACTCATCACTTCCGATGTAGGTGTGGAAACCACCCTGCGCATCATCGAAAGGATAGAACAACGGGTAGCTAAAGACAAATACCTGAACACCACCGAACTGGATGCGATCCTAAAAGAAGAAATAGCCGGATTGCTTTCGGAAACCCATACCGGCGACCAGACGGATTTCCGGATACCTGAAATGAAAGACCCTTATGTAATTATGGTCGTCGGGGTAAACGGGGTAGGGAAGACCACCACCATCGGAAAACTCGCTTACCAATTCAAAAAAGCCGGGAAAAAAGTCTTGCTCGGTGCTGCCGATACTTTCCGTGCAGCTGCCGTGGAACAGTTGGAAATATGGGCGGAACGCACAGGAGTCCCCATCGTAAAACAGAAAATGGGAAGTGACCCCGCTTCCGTCGCTTTCGATACCTTGAAATCCGCCGTATCCAGACAATCGGATGTGGTGATCATCGATACGGCAGGACGGCTACATAACAAGGTAAACCTGATGAACGAACTCGGCAAGATCAAGAGGGTGATGCAGAAAGTCATTCCGGATGCCCCGCACGAAGTCCTGCTCGTACTGGACGGTTCGACCGGACAAAATGCCTTCGAACAAGCCAAGCAGTTCACCAAAGCCACCGAAGTTACCGCCTTGGCGGTAACCAAACTCGACGGCACGGCAAAAGGCGGCGTAGTCATTGGTATTTCCGACCAATTCCAAATACCCGTCAAATACATTGGCGTAGGGGAGAAAATGGAAGACTTGCAGGTGTTCAATAAGTACGAATTCGTCGATTCGTTCTTTACCCGCTAACCGTATAAATTTTCAATTTCACCTCACTTACTTCGAGCTTACCGGGAAGGCTCATCCGGGGCATTTTCATTTGCTTGTGTATATAAGCTAATGTAACATGTGGTTTGAACTCCTCATGGACATACTGTTCCATCACGGGATATTGCGACTTGAAATACCTGTGAAATTCCACGATGCCGGGAGTGGCGTCTATATTCATCACCCATGCATTACACCGGGAATTCCGTAAGTGGAAAATCTCAAAACCGGCTGGTGTCAATTCCTTGATGCTATTTTGCGCCCTCATCAAATCCCGTTGAAGCGCCTCTCGGTTCAACTGCTCGTAATCCAAACCGAAAAATAACGTCAAATGAGCTTTGCCGGTTACATTTCCCCCTTTGTACCGGAGCCGGCAGAAAGCCTTTCTTTCCACGGCGTTGTCAACCGATTCCGATAAGATTTGTTTGTATAAATCACCTATTTCCAAGCTGATATAACCTATTTTCATGATAAGTGATTATGTTACCATTCATGATAAGCAGGACGGTGTTGGTAGTATTTCATCAGCAAGTATCCGATGAGTGCCCCGCCCACATGGGCGAAATGTGCAATACCTCCGCCGAAAATAGAGAATCCCGTAACACCCGAAAAAAGGTCGAGCCCTACCAGGATAGGAATAAAATATTTGGCTTTGATGGGATAGGGGACGAAAATGAGCATGAGTTCGGAGTCGGGGTATTTGAAAGCAAATGCTACCAATATACCATACAATGCACCGGAAGCCCCGACAGCGGGACTGTGGTAGATGGTGTAAAGGTTTGAAATTTGTCCTTCTGACAGTACTTGGTCCAGAGAAGAGGAATATTTTCCGGTCTCCAGGATATGTTGGATGTCACCGGGCGAAAGGCCCAAAGCAATGAGTTGTTCATATATGGAGTGAAATTGGAAATAATTTACCAGGGTATAAATAATACCTGCACCCAGTCCGGCGGCGAAATAAAAGACGAGGAACCGCTTACCGCCCCATAGGTATTCCAAAGGGCTCCCGAACGCCCATAGTCCGTACATATTGAACAAAATATGCATCATACCTCCGTGCATAAACATGTGGGTGACGAATTGCCAAAAACGGAAATTGGGATTTTCGGGGAAGAACAAAGCCATCTTTTGGTAAAAAGGTGCCCCCAGCGCCATGGAGGCGAGAAAAAAAATGACATTGATAATGATAAGGTGCTTTACTGTTTCACTGACTCGCATCATAATCTGTTGGATATTTCTTGTGTATCAATTATGGTAAATACCGGTTTTCCCGAGGGGGAAATTTGAGGCTCTTTGCAGAGGAATAGTTCATTGACCAGGTTGTCGCTTTCGGCAGGAGAAAGGGGCTGTCCGGTACGTATGGCACTTTGTCTTGCCATCAACTTGGCGATGTGATCCGTGTGGCTAAAACTCTCCTGCGGTAAATTTTCATGTTCGCTCATCAGAAGCCCGGCTATCACGTCGGGCAGATGTTCCGGTTCCAACATGGGCGGGAGGGCTTTGAAAACGAGTTTTTCTTCCAGGATATCGAGGACGAAACCACAATTTTCCAAATCGTCATGCAGGCTGTCTATCAGGCGTTTTTCATTGATACTGACGGGGATTTCCACCGGAAAAGCCAAAGTCTGCGGAGTAGCTTCACCGGCGGTCAGCTTGGTCAGAAAATGTTCGTACAATACACGCTCATGCGCCCTACGGCGGTGAATGACAACAATTCCCGAGCGGATAGTGCTGATGATGAATTTGTTATGTAGTGTTAATGATTTGAATGAAGAGGGTTCGATAGAAGAATCATCATCGAACAAGCTGTTCATCTTGCTTTCGGTACGAAGTATTTCGCCGGTTTCCGTCTGTACGTGTTCCGTTTCAGGATTTTCCGGCAGGTCGTTGTCCTTGTACAGGGCTTCCCATCCGGGAGAGTCGTTGGATTGTTTGAAAGGGTTGAAGTTTTTATCCACGCGGATTTCGGGTGGGGTTGTTTTTTGGGAACGTGCGAGCCGGTAGGGGAGTTCCAATCCGGGGTCTTTTTCGAAATCCAAAGAGCCCGAAACCTGGTATTGTCCGAGGCTGTGTTTGACTGCCGAAAGCAGGAGGCTGTATATTTCTTTTTCGTCTTCGAATTTGATTTCCGTCTTGGTAGGATGGATGTTGATATCGATGCGTTGCGGGTCTATTTCGAGGAAAATAATGTATGCCGGATGGCGGTTTTCATGTATCAATCCTTCATAAGCGCTTTTTACGGCATGATGCAGGTATGCGTTTTTTACATAGCGTTTGTTTACGAAGAAGAATTGTTCTCCGCGCAGTTTTTTGGCATACGCGGCTTTGCCGGTAAATCCGTGTATGTTGACGATAGGTGTTTCTTCGGATAGCGGTATCCATTTCTCATCCGTTTTTCTGCCGAAAATGCCGAGAATGCGTTGTTTTAAATTCGATTTTGGCAATTGGAATACCTCATTTCCATTGTGGTATAGTGAAAATGATATTTCCGGATGAGCCAATGCCACTCTTTGAAATTCATGTATGATGTGGCGCATTTCCACCTTATCGGATTTAAGAAAATTTCGCCGGGCGGGAATATTGAAAAAGAGGTTTTTTACCGCTATGCTGGTGCCTTTGGGAGTAGCTATGGCTTCCTGGCTGGTAATCTCACTTCCTTCCACGGTGATTTTCGTGCCTGTATCGTCCTCCTCTTGGCGGGTTTTTATTTCGGTATGTGAAACGGCTACGATGGAAGCCAAGGCTTCGCCCCTGAACCCTTTGGTGCGGATACGGAACAGGTCATGGGCGTCTTTGATTTTCGAAGTGGCATGTCTTTCTATGCTCATCCGGGCATCGGCGGGACTCATGCCTTTGCCGTCATCGATTACTTGTACCAATGTCTTTCCGGCGTCTTTTACTATGAGTTTGATATGTCCGGCTCCGGCATCTATCGAATTCTCCAATAATTCTTTAACCACGGATGCCGGACGCTGAACCACCTCGCCGGCAGCTATCTGGTTGGCTACATGCTCCGGTAACAGTTGTATGATGTCAGCCATGGAAATGATTATTTAAAGAAAATACCGATATCAAAGTCCAAAATATATAACGCGATGAGTACGAGTACGATAATTATTGCAGCCAAACGGATCCGGACGATTTTTTCCCCTTTGTAAAAAGGGTCGTTGAAAGCCCGGATGAATTTGGCTTTGATGCCGCGCGGCATGTCAACGGTAGTCCGGTACTCATCGAATTTGTGTTTTATCTCATAAGGGTTCCCGCTGCCGCGATAATGCCGTGGCGTATAAGAGAAGCGTTTGGGTGTACGGCGGCGGTACCAGTTGAAAAGAGACATATTGTGTTTATAATTTTTGCAAAAATACGTATTTATCCATGTCGGGCACCGGAATCATACCGGTTAGTTATAAACAATTCTTACCGGGCAGGTATTATTCGGCGGGAGCGCTTTTAAAACGGACCGGCAATGTGTATCTCGTAGTAACCGGTTTTCCGTCTTTCATAGCCGGGGTTGTGAATCGGATATCTGAAGTGAATGAATGCAAGTTAGCTATTAGGTCGGGAAACGCTTGGTTGATTACATCCGGGGCATCGATATGTATGATTTTAGCTGTACCGTCGCTACTTACTTCGAGTTTGATTTTTATGGTTTCATCAATGGGGGTGCCGGATGAAAAATTCAACCCCTCCAGATGGGTCTTGTAGTATGTATAGATAGCGTCTTGAAAACATTTCTTTTGTAATATCTTGTTCTTTACATCTTTGCACTGTGGAAACAGGGGATACGAATCCACGGAAACAGTGGTGTTTGTATCTTTACCGGTATCGTGAAAAGTATTTTTCAATTTGTCACATGAAGTAAAGAATATGAGGGTCGATATAATAACCAACAGAAAAAAACTTCGACTGGAAACGTTGTTTTTATTCATTCTTTCAGTGATTACGTGTGTGAACATAAACGCAAATATAGATAAATTTCTCCAAATGGATTTTCGCTTTTCACCGGTACGGATTCTACCTCGATGACATAGTGTGCTATTTCAGTTATTTGTAAGTTGCCCTTAAAAAAAAGGTGAATACCGGATAAATTTTCTCTTTTCATCTTAAGTTCACCCACTGTCCAGTGTTCCGGAAATTAGGTGTCATTCCGGACGATCGACGAGGAACGAGGAACGAGGCGTGTCCCGAAGTATTTTGGGAAGGAATCTTTCCCTATAATTAAAAGATTTCTCCCTCCGGTCGAAATGACACGCCCCCCAACTCTATACACTCATAACTCAAAACTATCAACTAAATGCTTTCCGGGTAGTTGGTAATTTTCCGGCAGGGAGTCCCCGTTGACCTTGGTTATGGATGGTATTTGCTTTTACCGGAATTGTTAAACATTTCGGAAAAGTATGTCTCTATGGTGTCCTGTCCGGATTGTTTCCAGTTGGAAAACAACCGGTAGAACACGAACCCTATCAATACGCCTGCCACAATACCCGCGAGTACATCGCCGGGAAAATGCACCCCGAGGTAAATCCGGCTGAAAGCAAATGTCAATGGCCAAACGAACACGAGATAAAAAAGGGATATCCGCTTGCGGAACAGCAGGTAGAAGAACGTACTGACAGCCGTGGAATTGGTCGCATGACCCGATATAAAACTATATCCGCCGGAGTGCTTTACGATTCTTGCAATATTTTGAAAATCAGGGTCATTGCAAGGGCGGATGCGCATTGTGGTGAATTTTATCACATTTACAAATTGATCGGTGAAAGCTACCAGCAGGGCTACCGCCAGGATATAATATACGGCTTTTTTCCAATCATAATATTTAAACAATGCCACCAATAATAGCAGGTATAACGGTATCCAGAAAAATTTATTTGTTACCGTGAGCCAAAAACCATCCCAACCTTCATTTCCCATTCCGTTTAAATATAGAAAAATTTCCCGGTCTAACCGGTAAAGGAATTCCATGATTTTCAACTTTTAATATTTCTTGTGACGGATTCTTTTACTTCGTCCACCTCTTTTGTTATTTGCCGGATTTCTTTATTGATATCCGGCACGATACGGGTATCGATATCATGTTGTTTTCCGGCTTGGGTGATTTCTCTTTTTACATCGTTCGTAATATCGCGTAATTGTCTAAATCCTTTCCCCAATCCCCTTGCTATTTCCGGTACTTTGTCAGCACCGAAAAGCATCAGTACGATGAAAACGATAAATATGATTTCAGGTCCGCTGATAAAGAGTAAGATGTACATTACTTGTTATAACATGGTTCACATTGATACAAAGATACGACAATTTTCGATTGTCTTATTTTTTTATTGTGTACGTTCGCTGCTTGTACAGCGATAATGTTCGTACGAGCGGGAGGGATGGTGGAATTATGGAGGCTTCTTCAATAGCCGTATTTATCTTTCCATTTGTCTTTTAAAAATTTTCTCAATGCTCTTTCGCGTTCGTTATCACCGGGTTGGTAATATACTGTTCCCGACAGCTCTTCCGGCAGGTATTCTTGCGGAACGAAATTTCCGGGAAAGGAGTGTGCATAACGGTAGTCTTTGCCGTATCCGAGTTCTTTCATGAGCCGTACCGGAGCATTGCGAAGGTGCAGGGGTACAGGTAAATCCCCGGTGGATTTTACCGCTTCCAAAGCCTGTTCTATGGCTTGGTAAGAAGAATTGCTCTTCGGAGAAGAAGCGAGATACACTGCGCATTGCGATAAGATGATGCGCGCTTCGGGATACCCGGTTTTGGCTACGGCGTCGAAAGTGCTGTTCGCCAGGATAAGCGCCGTGGGATTGGCGTTTCCGATATCTTCCGAAGCGAGGATTATCATACGGCGGGCGATGAATTTCACATCTTCGCCACCTTCTATCATCCTTGCGAGCCAATAGACCGCAGCATTCGGGTCGCTGCCCCGTATGGATTTGATGAAAGCAGAGATGATATCGTAATGTTGCTCGCCGGATTTGTCATATCTCGCCGTATAGGTGCTGATACTTTCGGCTACCGCCTTGTCGGTAATTAAGACCGGACCGGGTTGTGATTGTACCAGGATTTCCAGTGTATTGTATAGTTTTCGCGCATCCCCACCCGATACCCGGAGCAGTTCCCGGGTTTCTTTCAGTTCGATTTTTTTCTTTTTCAATATTTCGTCCCGCATTATCGCGCGTTGAAGTAATTTCGATAACTCCTCTTTACCCAGGGGTTCCAGTACATAGACTTGACAGCGGGACAGCAGGGCTGGAATGACTTCAAAACCGGGATTTTCGGTAGTGGCGCCTATCAGGGTGATTATCCCTTTTTCCACGGCAGAAAGCAGGGAATCTTGTTGCGATTTACTGAAGCGGTGAATCTCATCGATGAAGAGAATAGGATTTTTCGATGTAAAAAGACCGCTTCCGTGCCGGGCTTTTTCGATGATTTCACGGACATCCTTCACTCCCGAATGCACGGCACTCAACGAATAGAACGGGCGTCCCGTCTGCCGGGCGATAATATGTGCCAGGGTGGTCTTTCCGGTACCGGGAGGTCCCCATAGAATCAATGAAGGTACCGTACCGTTGGTGATCTGACGGTACAGCGGTTTGTCTTTCCCTATCAGGTGTTCTTGACCGATATAATCGTCCAGATGTGCCGGACGCATACGTTCTGCCAATGGGGTGTTCGGGTCATAGGTCATGCCGGTAAATTTTATGTGTTGATAAAACGTAATACGGTATCGATGACATCCGGGTCCGAAAGAATCCGCCGGTGTCCCAATCCTTGTGTGAGATGCAGACTTCCGTCGGGCAAAGCCCGGAATACCTCTTCGGCACAGGATACGGGTACGTCATTGTCATCACGGTCGTGTATGACCAGGACGGGAATCCGGATGCCGGCGGCATTGGTATCAGCCGACAAAGTCACGGGATCCGTCCGGAGTTTTCTGCTCATCAGGCGGTATAGTACATCGGCGGTTTCCTCACGTAAGCCCAGCCGCCGTATGAACCGGTGGGTAATCTTATAGATGGAATTGCCTCCGGCTATCACGACCAGGCGTTGTAACCGGAGTCCCCGGTTCAATGCAGCGAGCAATGACATCCCGCCCAGCGAATGCCCGATGGCATAGTCAAACGGACCGTAATTTTCGTTTATTTCTAGAATACAATTTATAAATTCGGGCATGGCTGTGGTTTTTCCTCCGGAATCCCCGTGAGCCGGGGCATCGAAGCTATATACGGTATATCCCGCTTGTTCGAGATTGTCGGCCAGGGCATACATTTGCGTTCCCCTGCCTGCCCATCCGTGAACCAGCAGGACTTTTTTCCGTTTTTTTCCTTCGTTACCCGAATAAATCCGTATTTTTTTTCCCATGTCCGGAATTTGAAGAAATGATTTGTGGAAACGCCGGTATCTCGACTCCTCTCTCGACGGGCGTTCGAAACGGAAAGGCGACCGGAATAACTTCATGGCAAAGTGCGCCGCCAATTCTTTTGATATGAATTGTAATATTCTTCCCGTTATGAGAATATACCCCGGAATACGGAACACTTTCTTGTTGATATCAGCTTTTGGCATCTATTGTGATTATTCGGATAGGATATCCAAATGTACAAATATTTGGAAGAGATGAAAAAAATATAATTTATTGACGTACAATGTATTGAAAATATTTTTAATTTGTGATACCATGTTATTCCGGGGGGCTGCAGGAAAAAGGCATTATATTTGTATATTTACACCATAAAATATCACATTTTAAATATCCCAAAAATGAAAAAATTAATTTATTTACTCGGAATTATTCTTTTGATGAATAATTGTACTACCGTCCCTATCACCGGTAGAAAAAGGGTGAATCTCATTCCGGATTCCCAAGCATTGCCAATGGCATTCCAGCAGTACGATGCTTTTTTGCGTGAGCATAAGTTGTCTGACGATGCTGCCAAATCACAACAAATCAAGCGTGTAGGCACCCGTATTTCGAAGGCAGTCGATCGTTTTATGCGTGCCAACGGCATGGAGGCAGAGGCAAATAATTACCGTTGGGAATTTAATCTCGTCGAAGATGAAACGGTAAATGCATGGTGTATGCCGGGCGGTAAGGTGGTTTTTTATACCGGAATTTTGCCTGTGTGTAAGAATGAAGACGGAATAGCTGCCGTAATGGGGCATGAAATTGCCCACGCTTTCGCCAAGCACGGACAAGAGCGAATGACTCAAGGACTTGCCGCACAATTGGGCGGTATTGCTGTGGCGTTGGGTACACAAGGCAAACCGGAAGAAACCCGGCAAATCTGGTATATGGCTTACGGTGTCGGCGCCCAACTCGGAATGCTCAAATACAGCCGTGTACATGAGACGGAAGCAGACAAGCTGGGAATGGTCTTTATGATAATGGCAGGTTACAATCCGCAAGAGGCTGTGAACCTGTGGATTAGGATGAGTAAAATGGGCGGTCAACAACCCCCTGAATTCCTCAGTACGCACCCATCGCATCAAACACGTATCAAGAACCTGCGTGATTGGATGCCCGAAGCCAGACGTATTGCCAAGAAGATGAACGCCAAGACGATATAAGATACAAACAGAAATTTTCGAAAACACCCCGTAGCGGGTGTTTTTTTATTATTTCGCTACCGGCGGAACATATCCCTCGCTTTTTCTAAATCTCCGGGAGTATCGATACCGATGGTCTTTTCATCCGCCTGAAGTATTTTTACCCGCATACCATGGCAGAGGAACCGGAGGTTTTCCAACTTTTCTATACGTTCGGGTTTGCAGGGCGGCAAGCCGGCAAAATGCATAAGTGCGCTTTTGCGAAATGCGTATATCCCGATATGTTGCATATATTCCCCTACGCCTTCACGTGCGGGATAGGGTACCGGCGAACGGGAAAAATACAAGGCGAATCCCCGGTCGTCCGTGACCACTTTGACATTGTTGGGATTATTGATTTCCATAGCGTCCGTTATGGGAAATGCTGCCGAAACCACCTCTATCTCTTTGTCTTTGTCCGCTTCGAAAGTCTGTATCATCCGGCGTAGCAATCCGGTATTCAAGAAGGGTTCATCCCCTTGTATGTTGACGATGATGTCCGCATCGATATCCCGTGATGCTGCTGCGATGCGGTCGCTTCCGGTGGCAAAATCACCGGGAGGCATCAGCACTTCCGCTCCCGCTTTTCCGGCGGATGAAGCGATGCGATTATCGTCTGTCACTACACAAACCCGGTCGAATAAGCCGGTCGCTACCGCCGCTTCGAACGTCCGTACGATGACCGGTTTACCGGCGAGGTCCTCGAGTAACTTTCCCGGAAATCTCGTAGCGGCATACCGGGCGGGAATCAGGGCGACGGTTTTCACGAGTTGTAGAATTAACGGTAATCGGCGATGGCTTGGCGAAGCATCTTGAAATGGTACTGGGTGTCGTGGTCGAAACCGAAACCTACCCTGCGGGCAACTTCCTGCCCAGCCGGTGACAAGATGACCACAGTGGGAAAACCACGGATTTTATACCGGGTTTTCAATTCGCGGTTTGTTTTCATCGTTTCCGCATCGTACATATCTTTTTTACGGGGGAAATCCGCCATGTACAGAATTAAGTTCTTGTCGGCTAATTCGATAAATTCTTCGCTGTCGAAAAAGTATTTGTGCAAATTCTTACACGGAGGACACCAGTCCGAGCCGGTGAAAAGGATTAGAAGTAATTTGTCTTGTCTCCGGGCTAATTTTTGTGCTTTTTCGAAATCAGAAACCCACTTCGCATGGGGTTCGTTTTCATTGTTCCCGGGTATTTGGTAATCCGGTGAATAAGAACCGGAAAGAAGCGGGATGATGAGCAATAAGAAGAGAATCTTTTTCATTATAAAATGAGTTTTTTTGTTGTTGCAAATATATTAATTAAGTGCCTTACCTGGATGCATATCAGGTTGCACGCAGAAGTATTATTGTAATGCACTGTAATACAATGAGATGCTATACACATTTTACCGGAGGTATAAAAAAAACCCGGCATATAAGCCGGGCATCTGTTATTAATCTTTCGATTTTCGTTCTTATGAAAGGCTATTGACGTGTTTGGTCAATTTGGATTTCAGGTTTGCCGCTTTGTTCTTGTGAATGATATGGTTTTTGGCTATTTTGTCTATCATGGAAATCACCCTGGGTAGCATTTCCAAGGCTTCTTCTTTCGAAGTGGTATTGCGTAACTTTTTGATAGCGTTTCTTGTTGTTTTGTGTTGGTAGCGGTTACGCTCGCGTCTTTTGCGGCTGCTTCTGATTCGTTTTTCTGCTGACTTGTGATTCGCCATGATTTCTTTGTTTGTTATTGTAGCCCGTAGGGGATTCGAACCCCTGCTACCAGGATGAAAACCTGGCGTCCTAACCCCTAGACGAACGGGCCTTGCTTCGATGGGTTATCGAAATGCGGGTGCAAAAATACAATTTATTTTTAATTGCCAAAACTTTTTTCAATTTATTTTCCGATACAGAAATTCGAAAAGATATTACCCAGGATGTCGTCGGAGGATATCTCTCCCGTTACTGCTCCGAGATGGTACAACGCCCGGCGGATATCGATAGCGAGGAGGTCGCCGGATACACCGTTTTCCAATCCGGTCATAACTTCCGACAATGCCGATTCGCCTTGCGACAGCGCTTCGTAATGCCTTATGTTGGTGATTATTACGGATCCGGTATCTATTTCGTCAAGTTTCAGCAATTTCGCTATGGCGGGAAATAATTTTTCGTGCATCCGCTGTTCGTTCTTTGCGGAAATCCGTATGAGAATGGTATGGGGGCGTTCCTGTGTGATGATATCGAAAGCAGGTGAAGTTCCGCTAATATCCGATTTATTTGCCACCAACACCACGGGGATACCGGCGGGGAGCTCTTCGATGGCTTCACGCAATTCGCTTACGGTGGTATTGAAGTGTTCGAACAGGTAGAGAATCACCGAAGCTTTCTGCAGGTGTTCACGGGTTCTTTCTATTCCCATTCTTTCCACTTTGTCGTCCGTCTCCCGCAGTCCCGCTGTATCTGTCAGCCGGAACTCCATACCTTTCCAATAGACAGTCTCTTCGATAGCATCCCTGGTAGTGCCGGGTATATCGGTGACCAAAGCCCTGTTTTCGCGTAGCAATGCGTTCAGCAAAGTGGATTTTCCGGTGTTCGGTTTTCCCGCTATGACCACCGGAATACCGTTTTTCAGTGCATTTCCGGTTTTGAAAGTGGCTTTGAGTTCTTTTATTCTACCGGAAATGGAATCGATAAGTGCTTTCAATTCATGCCTGTCGGCAAATTCCACATCTTCTTCCGGAAAGTCCAATTCGAGTTCGATGAGAGAGCTGAATTTGATGAGTTCTTCCCGTAGTTTTTTCAGTTCGTCCGAAATATTACCCTTCAGTTGGTTAAATGCTAATTTTCTGGCGGCTTCACTACGTGAATGAATCAAATCCGCTACGGCTTCGGTACGGCTCAAGTCCATTTTTCCGTTGAGAAACGCCCGCATGGAAAACTCCCCGGGTCCGGCGTGCCGTGCCCCCCGGTCTATCATCAGTTCGACCAACCTTCGTTGGATGTACGGAGAACCGTGGCAGCTTATTTCCACCATATCTTCACCCGTATAAGAATGCGGGGACTCAAAGAATGCCACCAGGACTTCGTCCAATGCCGATTCACCGTCCATAATCTCGCCGAAATACAAATGACGGCTTTGAATTTTACCTGAATGAAAATTTCCCCGCTTCGCGGAAAATACCGTTCGGATGATGTCAAATGCACGGTTTCCCGACAGCCGTACGACGGCTATTGCCCCCGTACCGTACGGTGTGGATAAGGCGACTATGGTATCCCCTAATTGAGTGGTAGGCATCTTTTTTGCGGCAAAGATACGCGAATTGCCTTTACCTTGTTGCAGACCTGTTGCCCGGATACGGGAGAACCGTTTTTTAGAAAATTATTAACAACAATGCGGATGATACTTGTTGGTAAAAAATTGTACATTTGCCTGGTCAATAGCACTGAAACGGCATTATTATTGATACGCTAATATCGAATTAATAACTTTAATCCATAATAATCATGATGAAAAGAGTAAAAATTCATTCTATCGTATGGTTGCTGGTATTGTCCATGCCGGCAATGGCACAAATCGTAACAAAACCGGTGAACAAAGGCGCACCGTACAAGCAAGGAGCAGCCGAAGTAGATCCGGAAACGGCACCTGTGGTTACCTTCGACAAGACCATGCATGATTTTGGTACTATCAACGAAGGCGACCGGGTGGAAACGGTCTTTAAATTTACCAATACGGGAAAATCCCCATTGATTATCAGCAAGATACGTTCCAGTTGCGGCTGTACGGTTCCCAGCGGTTGGAAGAAAGATCCCATTCAACCGGGAGAATCCGGAGAGTTCAAAGTGATATTTAATTCACGGAACAAACCCCACAAGCAACGCAAGACCATCACAATGTACTGCAATACCGTGAAAGGCAGGGAACAAGTCCATATCACTGCCAATGTCATTCCCGACCCCGAACTCGAAAAAGCCCGTCAAGAACGGCGTCAGCGTAAACTCGAGGAAGCGCGTAAGCGAAGAGAAGCTGCTGCAGCCAACAAACCGGCACAAAATAAACCGAACAAACAAACCATCGGAATACGCCCGGGAAGTAAAAAACCTCTTACCGAAGAGGAAAAGAAAAAGTTGGAAAAGATGAAAATGCAAAGGGAAGAAGAGATGAGAAAGCGTAAAGAAAAAATGATGGAAATGGAGCGCAGGCATAAAGAAGCTACATTAAAAAAAGAAGCCAAAAAAGCGGATAAAGTTGCCGTACTCGAACAGAAAAAGGCTAAAGAAGAACTGAAAGAAGCGGAAATGAAACGGAAAAATGCGGAGAAAGAACGTAAGATGATGGAAATGGAAAAAGAACGTCTCGAGAAAGAGCACGAAAGAATGGAAAAAGAACGGGAAAGAATGGAAAAAGAAAGGGAAGAAGCCCGGAAAGAAAAAGAAAAAATGCAGAAACAAAAAGAAAAACAAATCAAGAAATCCGAAAAGGAAATAAAAAGGGCGGAAGGAATTCAAAAGAAGATATCCAAATTGCAAGACCGCAGACAAAAGAAAGAAAAGAAAATGATGAAACTCCAGCACAAAAAAGAACGTCTGGATGCCAAAGGAAAATTGAGCAGTGAAGAAAAGAAAGAATTGG